>NZ_JBFTRC010000205.1:0-20829 GCF_056399325.1 Allobosea sp. 01N443 | reverse complement strand
GTTATCTGCTGGACGTCGCGGACGCGGCCCTCTTCATCCAGGCATCGCTGGCCCGGCTCGGAATCAAGGTCAAACTCCAGCCGCTCGAGACCGGCCAACTCATCGAGCAGGTTTTTGGCGGCAACCAGACCTCCGCGCTCATGGCGGTCATCGGTCCCTCCGATCCCACCTTCATCATTCAGGGCATCTATACACCGAACCAGGTGATGACGCGCAGCTCCGGCTACAGCAACGAGCGGCTCAATACGCTTCTGACCGAGAGCTTCCGTGTCGACGACGAAAAGTCTCTGGGACCGATCCTGGCCGATATGCAGGCGATCCTGGCGGCGGACTCGCCGTCGACCTGGATCGGAGCCGTCCACAGCTTCAACCTCTGGCGCAGCAATGTGCAGGGCTTCGAGCCGAATACCGGGATCACGCTGCGCCTGACCGACGCGGCCGTGGCCGATCTCCGCTGAGGCGAGAAACCATGTGGTTTGCCAGTCGCATTCTCAGCAGTCTTGCCGTGCTCGTCGTGGTCAGCGCGCTCCTCTTCGCGCTCACGCGGCTGACCCCGCTCTCGCCGGCGCGGATCGTGCTCGGCACGGACGCCACCGTCGAGCAGATCCATGAGTTCGAGCGCGATCGCGGTCTCGACCGCGCTTTGCCCGCCCAATACGCAGCATGGGTTGCGCAGCTTCCCCGCTCGGGCTTCGGCACCTCCTACATCACCGGCCGTTCGATCGATCTCGAGCTGCGCGAGAGCCTGCCGGTCACAGTCGAACTGGTGGTCGCGACCTTTCTCCTGACGCTGGCCGGCGCGATTCCGCTCGGCCTGGTCGCCGGGCTGACGGAAGACCGCTGGCCGGACCACCTGATCAGGGTACTATCCCTGATGGCGGTGTCGGTCCCGGGATTCTGGCTCGCCCTGATCCTGATCCGTGTCTTTGCCGTCAGGCTGGGCTGGGTRCCGCCGATCGGGATCACGCCGCTCTCGGAAGGCTGGCACGCCCATCTCGCCTCCCTGGTGCTGCCGGCCTTGTCGATCGCGCTCTACTATATCGGTGCGCTTAGCCGCCTGATGCGCGCTTCCGTCATCGAGATCCTGGGTCAGGACTACGTCCGCACCGCGCATGCTCTCGGCTTGAGACGCAGTCTGGTCGCGCGCTACGTGGTGAAGAACGCGCTTCCACCCTTCGTCAGCGTCGCCGGGATGTCGTTCGGCTACATGTTCGGCTGGGCGATCATCATCGAGCTGGTCTTCAACATACCGGGTCTTTCGCGGGCCCTGCTGACCGCCATCACGCAACGCGACTATCCGATGATCCAGGCTACCGTCCTGGTCGTCACGGTGATGTTCATCCTCTCAAATCTCGCTGCTGATCTTGTCCAGCGGCTGATCAATCCGAGGCTGAGACATGCTTGACGCCGCGCGTTCGACAGCACCTGCGCCAATGGCATCGGCCGCCGGCATCCGCGCCGTGCCCCGGCTGTCCGGGCTCACCGGCACGATGTGCCGCCTCGCTCAGACGCGCATCGGCCTGGCCGGGTTGGTCATCGTCGGCTTCGTCGTCCTGGCTGCGCTTCTCGCTCCCTGGCTCCCTCTGCACGATCCCCTCGATCTGATGATGGAGCATCGGCTGGAGCCTCCGGGGCCGTCATTCCTGCTGGGCACCGACGAGGTCGGCCGCGACATCCTCGCCCGGCTCGTCTGGGGTGCGCGCGGATCCCTGATGATCGGCGTGCTGACCGTCGCGATCGGCCTCTCCGGCGGGCTCTTGGTCGGTATCCTCTCCGGCTACTACAGCGGCACGCTCGTCGAGACCGTCCTGCTCGGCCTGATGGATATCTTCGCGGCGATCCCGCTGCTCGTCTGGGCGATCGCGATCGTCGGAATCTTCGGCACCGAGTCGGTGCAGCTGGGGCCGCTCGTGCTCCCCAACGAAGCCAAGATCATTCTCCTCGTCGGCTTGCTGTTCATCCCCGGGCTGGCGCGCGTCGCCCACGGCCTGGCCCTGGCCGAGGCCAGGGCGGATTACGTAGCAGCGCGGCGCCTGCAAGGCGCGGGGTCCTGGTCCATCATGGCCAGCGATATCCTGCCCAACATCCTCTCGCCGATCTTCGTCCAGGCGAGCGTCCTGATCGGCATCGGCATCATCATCGAAGCCTCGCTCAGCTTCATCGGGCTTGGCGTGCAGCCACCGACCCCGAGCTGGGGTGGAATGCTGGCCGATGCGCGCTCGCTCGCCTTCTCCGACGAATGGTGGGTCGCGACCTGGCCGGGCCTGGCGATCTTCCTGACCGTGATCGGCTTCAACCTCGTCGGCGACGCCCTCCGGACGGTGCTCGATCCCCGGCGGCGTGATGGGGGACCGGCACTATGAGCGCGCCCGTGCTGTCCCTGAATGACCTGTCCATCGCTTTTGGTCAGGGCGCCGCGGCCCGGACGGTGGTTCACGGCGTCACCCTCCAGGTGCGGGCCGGCGAAAAACTCGCGATCGTCGGCGAGTCGGGCTCGGGCAAGAGCGTCACCGCGCTGGCGATCATGCACCTGCTTGGGCGCTCGGGCCGGGTCGTGGGGGGCGCGATGAGCCTCGAAGGGCAGGACATCACGGCTATTCCCGAGAGCGCGTGTCGCGACCTGCGTGGCCGCAAGGTGGCCATGATCTTCCAGGATCCGATGACCGCCCTCAATCCCGCCTTCACGATCGGCCGGCAGCTCGTCGACGCCATTCGCAGCCATGACGATCCGGGCCCCGGGGCGGCCCGGTCGGAGGCCGAACAGCTCCTCGGCAAGGTCGGTATCGACGATCCGCACCGCCGGAGCGGCCAATATCCCCATGAGCTCAGCGGCGGCATGCGCCAGCGTGTGCTGATCGCGATGGCGATCGCCTGCCGGCCGCGCCTGCTGATCGCAGACGAGCCGACGACGGCGCTCGACGTCACCGTTCAGGCCCAGGTGGTTGCGCTGCTGCGCGACATCAGCGCGACATTCGGGATCACCCTGCTGTTCATCTCGCATAATCTCGATCTCGTCGCGGAGTTCTGCGACCAGATCGCGGTGATGTATCGCGGCCGGATCGTCGAAACCGGCAGCACGGAGGCGATCTTCACGTCGCCACGTCACCCCTACACGCGTCTCCTGCTGGACTCCGTGCCAAGGCCAGGCCGCCCGCTGCGCGCCGCTGAGCCCGGCCGCCTGACCGGGAACCCCGGCGAAGGCGCCTGCGATTTCCTGCCGCGCTGCCCTCTGGCTGACACGGACTGCAGCTTGCGGCCGAGCCTGCGGGGTGAGGGCGGCCATGTCAGCGCCTGCTGGCGGAGCGTCTGAGATGAGCCAAGCCGAAACAGTCCCGCCGCCGCTCCTTGCCGCCGCAGGCGCAAGCCGGCGCTACCCCCTGGCGCGTTCGGCGCTGGCGCGCCTGCTCGACCGGAGGACGACGTCGGCTCTGCTCKGGGCGAGCTTCGAGGTCCAGGCCGGCGACGTGCTCGGCATCGTCGGCGAAAGCGGCAGCGGCAAGTCGACGCTCGCGCGGCTTCTCGTCGGGCTCGACCGTCCGAGCAGCGGTCAGGTCTCGTTCGAAGGACGCGATCTTGCGAGCTTTGCGGCCGCGGACTGGCAGCGTTTCCGAAACCGCGTGCAGTTCGTCTTCCAGGGCGCACACACGGCCTTGAACCCGCGCAAGACCGTCGCGCGCAGCCTGAGCGAAGCCTTCGGCGGGCCGCTCGCGCCGGGAGCGCTCGATGCCCTGCTGGCGCAGGTCAGCCTCGGGCCGGAGCTGCTCGGTCGGCTGCCGCATCAGCTATCGGGCGGCCAGAAGCAGCGGATCGGGATCGCCCGCGCCCTGGCCAGGAAGCCGGAGGTGCTGATCGCCGACGAGCCGACATCGGCTCTCGACGTCTCCGTGCAGAACGAGATCATTGCGCTGCTTCAGCAGCTGCATCGCGACAAGCACCTGACGCTGGTGATCATCAGCCACGATCTCGGGCTCGTCGGGGCGTTCTGCGACCGCGTGCTGGTGATGCATGCCGGCCGTATCGTCGAAATGGGTCCTGCCGCAGAGATTCTGGCGGCGCCAGCGCATCCCTATACGCAGCGCCTGGTCGCCGCCATCCCGCGCGGGCTCGCCGGGCGCAATCGCCCGGCCGAACCGCCACTGCCCGAAGCGGCCCGCCATGGCGGCTGCCCCTTCGAACCCCGTTGCAGCAACCGGATTCCGATCTGTGCGCAAAGCGAGCCACCCGAGGTTCACCTCGGCGATCGGCTCGTCCGTTGTCACGCAGCGCCCATCTCGGTCCAAAACCTAGCGGAGACCAACCTATGACAGCGCGCTCGTTTCGAGTGGGTGCCGATATCGGTGGCACCTTCACGGATATCACCTTCCTGGAGAACGGTCAGACGGTCCATTCGTTCAAACGACCGTCGACGCCCGACGACTACAGCCGCGGCATCGTCGAGGGCGTGCTTGCGTTGCTGGCTCGCATCGGCGGCAAGCCGACCGAGATCGAGGAGGTCGTGCACGCCACGACCGTGGCAACCAACGCGATCCTGGAGGGCAAGGGCGCCACGACCGCGCTGCTGACGACGCGCGGATTCCGCGACGTCCTCGAGCTCGGCCGGCTGCGCATGCCCGAGCTCTACAATCTGAATTATGAAAAGCCGACACCGCTGGTGCCGCGCCATCGGCGCTACGAGATTGCCGAGCGCATGGGAGCCCATGGCGACATCGTCCTGCCCCTGGACGAGGACAGCGTCGTCGAGGCGGCGCGCAGCATAGCGGCGAGCGACACGCGAGCAGTCGCGGTCAGTTTCCTGCACGCCTATGCCAATCCGCAGCACGAGCGGCGGGCCTGCGAGATTCTCGCCGGGATGCTCGGCCCCGAGGTCTTCGTCAGCTGCTCCAGCGATGTCCTGCCGGAGATCCGCGAATACGAGCGGACGAGCACGGTGGTGGTCAACGCCTATCTCGGGCCCGTCGTGCGCTCCTATCTGCGTGCCCTGTCGACGCGGCTGCGCGATGCCGGCATTCACGCACCGCTGCAGGTCATGCAGTCGAGCGGAGGCGTGATGAGTGCCTTGTCCGCGAGCGAGAAGCCGGCCTGCATCATCGAGTCCGGTCCCGCGGCCGGCGTCATCGCTGCCGCCCGCATCGGAGCGGCGGGACGCTCAAACGATATCATCACGATCGACATGGGCGGCACGACCGCCAAGGCCGCGATCATCGAGCAGGGCCAGCCGGCACGCACGACGGAGTACGAGGTCGGGGCCGGGATCAACATCTCGAGCAAGCTGATCAAGGGCGGCGGGCACGCGGTGAAGCTGCCGTTCATCGACGTCTCCGAGATCGGCGCCGGCGGCGGCAGCATCATCCGGGTCGATGCCGGCGGCCTGATCCAGGTCGGTCCCGACAGTGCCGGCGCCGTCCCGGGCCCGGCCTGCTACGGCACAGGCGGAACCCGCCCGACGCTGACCGACGCGCTCGTCGTGCTCGGCTACATCAATCCGGAATACATCGCCGGCGGCGCCGTGCGCCTCGATGCGGAGCGCTCGCGGCGTGCGATCAGCGAGCAGGTCTGCGCCCCCACGGGGCTTGATCTCGAGACGGCCGCCCATGGCGTCTACGCCATCGCGGCCTCGWCGATGATGCGAGCCGTCAAGGCCGTCTCGACCTATCGCGGCCGCGATCCGCGCGACTTCACCCTGTTCGCCTTCGGCGGCAACGGTCCGGCGGTGGCAGCCGAGATCGCGCGCCTCCTCGACATGAAGCGTGTCGTCGTCCCGTCCCATCCTGGCGTCTTCAGCGCGCTCGGTCTGCTCTACTCGACGACCGAGCACGACCTGATGCAGACCTATTTCTGCGCGCTCGATGCGATCGACTCCGACAGGCTCGATACGGCCTACCGCAAGCTCGAGACCAGCATGTTCGCCGGCCTGGAGGCCGACGGCTTCACCAGAGCGGATATCGAAATCGAGCGGCTGGCCGACCTGCGTTACGCCGGGCAGGCCTATGAGCTGACGATCGGGCTGACCGACCGTCCGGGCGACCCCATCGACATCGCCGCCATGGGCGCGGCCTYCCACCGCGAGCACAAGCAGACCTACGGCCATGCATCGACGAGCGATCCGCTCGAGATCGTCAATATCCGCGTGACCGGCCGTTCCCGCAGCGACAGGACCGACGCCTATCGGCCGTCAGCCCCGGACGCGCGAACGGGGGTGGCGGGCTCTCCGTCGATGCGGACCTGCTGGTTCGGACCGGACTGGGGGCACCTGGAGACGCCGATCATCACGCGTCTCGACCTCGCGGCCGGCGACCGGGAAAGCCCGCTGATCGTCGAGGAATACGACGCCACCTGCGTGGTTCCTCCTGGCTGGACGGCGGGTCTCGACGAATTGGGCAATCTCGTACTCACAGCCTCGGAAAGGTGACGTCATGCTCGCCCCTCATAGTGCCCCCCATTCTGGCCCCGAATTGTCGCGCTCCGATCCGGTGACCCTGGAGATCGTCAAGAACGCGCTCGCGTCCATCGCCGACGAGATGGCGCTGGTCATCCTGCGCAGCGCCTATTCGCCGATCGTCCGGGACTCGATGGACTACTCGACGGCGCTCTGCGATCGAAACGGCCTGATCATCGCCCAGGGCCTCACCAATCCGGTGCATCTCGGCTCGTTCCCGAGCGTGATGGTCAACATCCTGAAACGCTTCGGCGGGACGATGCAGCCGGGCGACGGCTACATCACCAACGACCCCTACGGTGCCGGCGGCATGCATTTGCCGGACGTCTATCTGGTCAAGCCGGTGTTCCACGCCGGCCATGTCGAAGGCTTCGTAGCGAGCCTCGTCCACCACACTGATCTCGGCGGCATGGCGCCGGGCAGCATGGCCCTGCATGCCACCGAGATCTTCCAGGAAGGATTGCGGATCCCGCTTATCAAGGTGATGCACGAAGACCGGATGGACGAGAACCTCCTGGCTTTCCTGGAGGTCAATTCCCGCGTTCCGGAACAGGTTCTGGGCGATCTTCGGGCCCAGATCGCCGCCTGCGCCGCTGCCGAACGCGGCTTCGGCAAGGTGCTCGAAAAATACGGCGCGCCGGCCATGCGCGGCATGCTGGCGGAACTGCACGCCTACGCGGAAAGGCTCGTCCGCGACGAGATCCGCGCGATGCCTGACGGCGTCTATGAGGCCGAGGATTTCATCGACGGCCTCGGCGAGGGCGGCGGGCCGATCCGCTTCAAGGTGACGATCACGGTTGCAGGCGACGAGCTTGAGATCGACTGGACGGGGACCAGCGGGGAGGTTCCGGGCGCCATCAACGGACCTGTGGCGATCACCTATTCGGTCGCCTATGCCGCCTTGCGCTGCGCCGTCCAGGCGGCGGTTCCAAACTGCGAAGGCTATACGCGGCCGGTTCGGGTCGTGGCTCCGCTCGGCACTATCGTCAACCCGCGTCCGCCGGCGGCCTGCGCAGCCCGCGGCGTCATGGCCTATCGCATGCTCGATGTGCTGTTCAACGCGTTTGCCCAGATCGTGCCGGACCGGATGCCTGCCGCCGGCGAAGGCGGGCCCTCCGCCGTGTCGCTCAGCGGCATCCACGAGGGGAAGACCTGGCTGATCACCGATGGCATTCTCGGAAGCTGGGGCGGCCGGGCCACGAAGGACGGGGTCGACGGGATCGCCAACCCCGGCGCGAACCTCTCGAACATGCCGATCGAACTGATCGAGGCACGCTATCCCTTGCGGATCGAGAGCTATGGTCTCGTCGCCAATTCGGGCGGTGCCGGCCGCCGCCGTGGCGGCATGGCGATCACGCGCTCTTACCGTATCCTCGGGGATGACGCGCAACTGACGATCCGCTCGGACCGGCGCGCGCATCTGCCGCCGGGCCTCTTCGGCGGATGTCCGGGCTCGCCATCGCTCAATATCATCGATCGGAACGGCACGACTGAACTGCTCCCGGTGATGCCGATGCGGACGCTCGCTCTCAGCAAGGGCGATCTCTTCACCCATGTCGCGCCTGGCGGGGCAGGCAATGGCGATCCGCTCGAACGTGACCCGGACCATGTCGCAGCCGATGTCCGCGACGGCCGCTTCACCAGGGAGTTCGCCCGCGACGTCTATGGTGTCGTCACTGGAGCGAACGGTCGCGCAGACCGGGTCGCAACGGACATTCGTCGCGATGGCCTGGCGTCCGATTTGCCGAAACTGGCGGAAGCGCAGCTCCGTCTCTTCATGGACGGGGATCAGGGCCGGGCGGCGCTGAGCCCGGAATATGAGGGAGAGCCGGCATGACGGCGCAAGTCGCACTCTCGGCAATCGATCCGGGCCACAACCGGACCGATTGCCGCCGGTACGATCTCGCCCGACTCCTGCGCCCAAGCTGGGCGGAGCTCGATTTCGGTGCATTGAGCCGGAATGTCGCGGCAACGCGCAGTCTGGTCGGACGGGATGTTCGCATCTACTTCGTCTGCAAGGGCGACGGCTTCGGCTTTGGCGCCGCCGCGGTCGCGAAGGCCGCGGAACGGGCCGGCGTCGACGGCTTTTGTGCCGGCAGCCCTGACGAAGTCGTTTCGATCCGCAGCACCGGCACGACGCTTCCCGTCCTGTTGTTCGCGTCGACCACGCCGGGCGATCTGCCGGCCGCCGCCAGGCTCGGCGCCACGGTCACGGTCCAGAGCATGGCCGWTATGGACGCGGTGCTGACGGCTGGCGAGCGGATCGAGGTCTTTGTCGAGGTTGATTGCGGGCTTGGCCGCTACGGTCTGCGCCCCGAGCAATGGCCCGGCGTGCTGCAGCGCCTTCGTGCTGCCGATCATGTCGGGGTGCGCGGCCTGTACTCGCATCTCAGCACTCCGGATGATCCGGGCGTCAGCAGGCGCCAGGCAGAGCTCTTCCGGCAGGCGGCAGCCGATGCTGCGGCAGCCGGCCACGACGATCTCATCCTCATGCTGGCGTCTAGCCGGGTGGTGCTGGCCTATCCCGACATGCTCTTCAATGCGGTCGACCCCGGGCGCCTGATCTATGGCGGCGGGCTTGACGAGCACTGGATGGAGAGCAGCGGCCTCTCGCCTCTGCTCACCGCGGTGAAATCCCGGATCATCCAGGTCCAGGAGCATCCTCCGGGAACGGTGCTGGGGATCGGATATGGCGCGCCGATCGCCATCGAACGCGGCATGCGGACCGCGGTCGCGCCGATCGGCTTCTGGGATGGGCTGAACCATGTTCCGCCGCTCGGGGAGGTTCTGATCCACGGCCGGCGCTGCCCCGTGCTCGGGCGCCGGACCTTTCAGCATTCGGTCATCGACGTGACGGGGATCTCCGACGTCGCGCCCGGCGATGAGGTCGTGGTCCTTGGGCGGCAGGGCACCGAAGAGATCTCGATCCATGATCTCGCGACGGCGATCGGCATCACGGTCATCGAATTGGTCCCTCGGCTCGCGCGCTCCTTGCCGCACGTGTATGTCGGCCAGGGGCAGGAGAGGGACGGTCGGCGTGGCTAAGATGGGGACGAGGCAGTCGGCGGACGAGCCCAGGCCGATCACGATCAAGGACGTCGCGAGCCGGGCCGGTGTCGGGCTCGGCACCGCTTCACGGGTTCTCAATGGCAACGAGAATGTCGCACCTCATTTGCGCGAGCAGGTTTTCAAGGCCGTCCAGGACCTGGGCTATCACCCCAATTCCGTGGCGCGCTCCATGCGGCTCGGAAAAAGCTACGCCGTCGGCTGCCTCGTCACGGATATCCGCCAGCCCATAGCGGCTTACCGCCATCACCATTCCCATGGTGCTCTGGGAGCGCAGCCCCGATGGCGGTTTCGATACTGTCCTGACGGAGCATCGTGTCGGCGCTCGCAGGGCAACCGAGCATCTGCTGGCGCTGGGGCACCGCGAGATCGCGCTCGTCGCCGGTCATCTCGACACCTGGGTCGGGCGGGAGCAGCGGGCCGGTTTCGATGCGGCGTTCGCAGACCGGGGGCTGGAACCGCCGGCAGGTCGTATCTTCGAGGTGGGCGCATTCGGAGCCCGCAAGCTTGAGGCCCTATGCCGTGGCGAGCGGCCGATCACGGCGATCATCGCCAATATCGACGAGATCCCCGGTATCCTGCATTTCTGCGCGAAACGCGGCCTCGTGCTGCCGCGCGACATGTCGATCGTGTCGATCGGTGACGCCAGTATCCTGGAAGTCATGACGCCATCGATCACGGCCGTGCGCGGCAACGGCACGAAAGTAGCCCAGCTCGCAGCCACGCTTCTGCTGAAGAAAATGTCCGACAAGCAGCCGGAAACGGCATCGGAGCGCTTATCCGTCGGCATGCAACTCAAGGTCCGGCATTCCACGGCGCCTTTGAACGATGGCGGCGGCGAGCATGTTTAGCGTCCGCAAAATCGTTGCTGATCACTGATCGATCGTCTCGGCTCCACGGTGGTGGAGAGGAAAGTCATGATGTCCCTCCATGTCAGAACACCGACACACCACTCGTCTGCTCTCTCCCGGGCGAGCGGGCGAAGGGTGTGGCTGAAGCTTGAATCCCTTCAGCCCTCGGGGTCCTTCAAGCTCCGCGGAATTGGCCTTGCGTGTCAGGACCATGCCAGGCGCGGCGTGAAACGCTTCGTCAGCTCGTCTGGCGGCAATGCCGGGATCGCCGTCGCCTATGCCGGGCGTGAGCTCGACATCCCCGTCACGGTTGTCGTCCCCGAGACGACATCGCCAAGAGCCTGTCGCCTGATCTCGGACATGAAGGCCGATGTCCTGATCCACGGTGCGTCCTGGCAGGAGGCAAACGAGCGCGCGCTTGCGATGCTGGGTGAGAGCGATGCGTTCATCCACCCCTTCGACGACCCGGTGGTGTGGCGGGGGCACTCGACGATCATCGATGAGGTGGTCGAGGATGGAGTGCAGCCCGACCTCGTCGTTCTCTCCGTCGGCGGCGGCGGATTGCTCAGTGGCGTCATCGAAGGCTTGCAGCGCCACACGCTGAACTGTCCCGTTCTTGCGGTGGAGACGACGGGCGCGTCCTCCTTTGCCCAGTCGGTTGCCCGGGGCGAGCGCATCGTTCTGCCAGCGATCGAGAGCATCGCCACCTCGCTCGGTGCGCACCAGGTCTCGGAGCATGCCTTTGCTCTTCTTGCACAGCATCGCATCGACTGCGCCGTGGTCTCGGATCTTCAGGCGGTGGAGGCGTGCCTGCGGTTCCTGGACGACCATCGCATCCTCGTCGAACCGGCATGCGGGGCGAGCATCGCCACGCTCTACCAGAATGTCGCGGAACTCGCCGATTACCAGAACATCCTGGTCATCGTCTGCGGCGGGGCGACATCGACGGTGGAGCAAATGACTGCATGGCGCCACAGTCTCTCATCAGAAAGTGAAATCTAGGACGAGGCCTGTGTTTCCGCAGCGCGTGTCAAACAACGCTTGAAATTCAACTTGGGGTGATTGTGATGTCGGTCGATATTCGGGGCGAATACATCGAGAGAGCGGCCCTCGTCGTCATGCATTATCAGGTCGACGTGTTCGAGATCCTGTTCGGAGAGAAGCCATCGCCCTTGCTGGATCGGTGCAACRCACTGATCCGGCGCTGGCGCGCCACGGGCCGGCCGGTGCTGTTCCCGAATTTTTCGCTGGGCGCAGACTATGAACATGCCCCGCCGGGAACCAACCGCCAGATCACGCCCTATCTCCCGAGCGGACGATTTCGTACCGGTCTGCCCGTCGCGGGCCTCGCGATCGAGCCGGGTGACCTCGTCTATGCCTGTCCGCGCGCCAGCGTCTTCCACGGCACGTCACTCGACGCGGACCTTCGCACGCGCGGTGTCAGCACGCTTGTCATGGCCGGGATCAGCACCACCGGCGTGGTCCTGTCCAGCGTCGCCTGGGCCTGTGATGCGGATTACGATCTGCGTCTGGTCCAGGACTGCTGCTTTGATCCGGATCAGGAGGCCCATGACGCCCTGTTCCGCTCCAGTTTCGGCGGACGTGTCCTGGTCCTGTGAGGCGAATGCGGCTGGACCTGCCGCCCCGTACGCGAGCCGTTCGAACGATTCGGAGGGAGGGACTGGCGCGCAGGACCGTGGGTTGCGTCGTCATGCCGACAATCCCAACAGGCGCGCCCTGGGCCCGGATTTCGCCGGGGACGGGACCGCGAGCGGACACCGCAGACGCCGGCCTGGTGGTGGGCGTTGCCTCCCGTGGGAGGAATGTGTCAGCGGGGCGGCTTGTCGGACTCCGAGGATGCCGATGGCGCTAGCTGCGGACTGGCCGCCTCGGCGGTCGTGCCGGGGTCCGGAACGGCCTCGGCCATCGCGATGGCGTCGCTCTCGATCGAGGCGGCGAGGCGGCGGTAATCGTCGAAGTTGAACATCGCGCAACGTCCGTCCTGGGACCACTGGGTGATCACCTCCCAGACGAGATCGTACTCCTCGCAGACGCTGCGAAACCGTAGATCCCGCATTCGTGCGAAGCGATTGCGGAACGCAGGAATCTTAAGCATGAGACGGGCAAGCCCGCGTTCTTGAGCCGACATGGTACGCCCCTCGTGAACCCACCAGAAGACATAGGCAAGGAACGCATAGGCAAGGGCGGAAGGCGGCAGCGATATCGAGTGTCGCAATTTCTGCTGGGAATACTGACACGAAGCGACATCCGCTTCAAATATACTTTCAAGTGACGTCGACCATTTGTGTATGGGATGCGGGATCGTAGTTAAGGCAGGTTTGCCGGATTCGCAGAGAGTCGCCACCGGGTTTCCAATGCTGCGTTCAAAGCAACGATTTGGACCGGCTGCGTTGCTGTCAGCTCTTGGTGCGCGCTGGCGCGGTGCGAGACGGAACGGGGCGGGTTTAGTCCAGCCTGATCAAGAAAGATCCCGCGCGACGTCCAGAAAGGCCTTGATCGCCTTGTTGTCCCGGCGTTCGCTCAAGCAGATCAGGGATTCCTCCATCAGGATCGGCGGCCCGTCGAGGGCGATGCGCACCAGGCCGCGATCGCCGCGCAGCTCGGCCTCCGAGACGAAACCGATGCCGCCACTCGCCGCCACGATGTCGAGCGCAGCCTCGCGCCCTTCGACCTCGATGGCGTAGGTCAGCCTGACGCCGGTCTCGGACGCGCGCTGTTCGAGCAGCCGGCGCGTCCGCGAGCCGCTTTCCCGGATCACGAGCGCCATGCCGGCAAGCTCCGCCAGCGCCAGCGACCGGCGCGAGGCAAGCGGATGATCGGCTGCGACGACGGCGATGATCCGCGCCGCATTCAGCGCAATGATCTCGAAATCACGGTGCGGGGCCATATCGCCGAGGACGCCGATATCGGCCTCGTAGCTTCGCAGCTGCGCCACGATGGTCTCGGTGTTGCCGGCGCTCACCGTGATCCGCACGCCCGGATAGATCTCGCGGAACGCTGTCAGCACATGCAGGACATGATGGACGGAATCGGCCGCGAGCCGCAGGGTCCCGAGCCGCAGGGCGCGCGACTCTAAGAGCAGCCCGCGCGCCTGGTCCTCGGCATCGAACAGGCGGTGCGTGATCGCGAGCAGCCTTTCGCCCATCGCGGTCAGGGCGATCTGCCTGTGCTGCCGGCTGAACAGCAGCACGTCATACTCCTCCTCGAGCTTGCGGACCTGATCGGAGATCGCCGGCTGCGTCAGGTTCAGCTCGCTCGCGGCGCGTGAGAAGCCGCCGGCGAGCGCGACCTGATGGAAGGCACGGAGCTGGACATAGCGCATGGCGGGATCCGCGCAGGGTGGAGCCGGGGAGGCGATACGCATCAATGCAACGATTCAATTTATGCGTCGATCGAAAATAACGATTTTTCAGATGCTCTATTGCCGGCGATGATGCCGACATCGAAAGCAGTCGCCAGTCGAAAGCAGTCGCCAGGGGAACGCCCGCCGCAACGCCGGCGCGTCGCCTTGGCCCGGGAGTTTCAGATATGTCAGGTCTTTCCGCCAAGCTCGTGCATACCGAAGGCGAGTCGAACACCTCGGCGGCGCGCGGCGCCTGGTCGGCGCGGCTCGATGACAAGGCGACGCAGAGCCTGCTGAAGCGCGACGCCGATGCCTTCCTGCACCAGAGCCTGTCGAGCCCCTGCGTCACGGCGATCGCCAAGGCCGAGGGCATCTGGATCCAGGACACGGCCGGGCGCCGCTACATGGATTTCCATGRCAACAGCGTCCACCATATCGGCTATGGCCATCCCCGCCTGAAGGCTGCGATCAAGCAGCAGATCGACGATCTCTGCTTCGCGCCGCGCCGCTTCACCTGCGAGCCCGCGGTCGAGCTGGCCGAGACGCTGGGCCGCCTTGCCCCGGGCGATCTCGGCAAGGTGCTGTTCACGACGGGCGGTTCGGATGCGGTCGAGGTGGCGCTCAGGCTTGCGCGCGCCGCCACCGGGCGCTTCAAGACCTTGTCCTTCTGGGATGCGTTTCACGGTGCGGGCTTCGGCGCCTCGAGCGTCGGCGGCGAGGCGACCTTCCGCTCCGGCATTGCCGGGCCGCTCCTGCCGGGCGCGGAGCATGTCGCGCCCTGGGCGAACCATCACTGCGCCTATGGCCATAACAGCCTGGAGGATTCGGCTCGCGCCTGCGCCAGCATGATCTCCTATGTGCTCGGCCGGGAGGGCGATTTCGCGGCCCTCGTCGCCGAGCCGATGCGGGCGACCCCGAACCCGCCGGCGCCCGGCTTCTGGAAACTGGTGCGCGAGGCTTGCGACCGCCACGGCACGCTCCTGATCTTCGACGAGATCCCGACCGGGCTCGGCAAGACCGGCCGCTTCTTCACCAGCGAGCATGACGGGGTGACGCCCGACATTCTCGTCGTCGGCAAGGCGCTGGGCGGCGGCATCCTGCCGATCGCCGCGGCGATCGCGCGGCGCGACCTCGATGTCGCCGGCGATTTCGCGATTGGCCACTACACTCATGAGAAGAACCCGGTGACGACGCGCGCGGCGCTGACCACGATCGCGATCATCCGCGAGGAGGGTCTGCCGGAGCGCGCAGCTGAGCTCGGCGGTCTGGCGATGGACCGTCTGCGCGCCTTCGGCGAGGGCTCGCCCCATGTCGGCGACGTGCGCGGGCGCGGGCTGATGTTCGGGGTCGAGATCGTGGCCGACAAGGCGGACATGGCGCCCGACAACGCGCTCGCCGAACGGGTCTATTATCGCTGCCTCGAAGCCGGGCTGAGCTTCAAGATCAGCCAGGGCAACGTGCTGACGCTCTCGCCGCCGCTGGTGATCCCGCAAGCCGACCTGGACCGCGCGCTCGACATCGTCGAGACCGCGATCGCGGCCGGCTGAGGCGCCTCTGACTTCCCGACCGAAAGGGTCCGCTATGAAAGCCGTCCGCACGGACCGTGAACTGGAATGCCCCGAGATCGACGCCGGCCTGCGAGCCCGCGGCGTCGAGCTCGTCACCTTGCCCGATGGCATCCCGGAGGCCGCGCTGATCGAGGCCGTCGCCGACGCCGAGCTGATCCTGATGTGCTACACGCCGATCACGGCTCGCGTCATCGCGGCTGCGCCCAGGCTCAAGGGCATCGTCAAATACGGCGTCGGCATCGATGCGATCGATATCCCCGCCGCAAGCGCGCGTGGCATCCCGGTCGTCAATGTTCCTGAATATGCCGAGGAGACCGTCGCGGAGGGCGCCTTCGCCCTGATGATCGCGCTGGCCAAGCGCCTGCCCGAAATCGGCCGCGCCATGGCGACTGAGGGCTGGATCTGGCCGGAACAGCGCTGGATCGGCCGCGATATCTCCGGCGCCACGCTGGGGCTCGTCGGTGCCGGCAAGATCGGCCGCAGCATGGCCCGGATGGCGGGGCAGGGCTTTCGGGCCCGTGTTCTCGGCTACGATCCCCATGTCGACCGGGCAAAGCTCGCTGAGGCCGGCATCGAGAAGGTCGACGATCTGCATGCGATGTTGCGCCAATGCGACTTCGTCTCGCTCCATTGCGTGCTGAACGCGGCGACGCGCGGCTTGATYGGCCGCGCCGAGCTCGCCTGCCTGAAACCCTCCTCCGTGCTGGTCAACGTCTCCAGGGGAGCGCTGATCGACGAGGCGGCGCTCGTCGAGGCCGTGCTGGCCGAACGTCTCGGCGGCGTCGGGCTCGACGTCTATTCGACGGAACCGCTGGCCAAGGCCGGGCATGTGCTCAGCCCGCTCTTTGGCCGCGACGACGTCATTCTCTTCCCGCACCTGACCTTCTTCACGGTCGAGGCGATGCGGCGCCTCTCGGAGGATACGCTCGCCCGCTGCTTCGAGGTTCTCGACGGGCGGCCGGTCGAGGTGCGCTCGCGTGATCCACGGCTCCGCGCGCAGCGCGAGAACGTCGCCTTCGCCTGACGCGCAAATGTCCCCGCTTCACCCGGGCGGCTTCATCCCGACCGCAGCGCGCGGATGTCGCTGCGGTCGTCCGGCAGCTTGGCCGTGACGTCGAAGAAGGCTTTGACGACGGACCGCATCCGCTCGCTCTTGAGGCAGGCGACATAATCCGTGCTCGCCACCTCGCCATCGCTGAGCTGCAGGGTGGTGAAGCGTCCGGAGCCATAGGCTTCGAGCTCCCAGACGATGCCGTGGCCGAGGCCGGCCGCCACCGCCTCGCACAAGGCCTCGCGGCTGCCCAGTTCGAGGACATAGCGCGGCTTGGCCTTGGCGCGGGCGAAGGCGGCGTCCACGAGCTTCTGCGTCATCGAGCCGTCTTCGCGACCGATCATCGCCTCGCCGTCCAGCTCGGACAGCGAGATCGATTGGCGACCGGCCCAGCGGTGGCTGTTGGCGACGATCACCACGCCGCGGTGATGCCAGAGCGGCATCGCGTGGATATGCGGATGGTCCGCGACGGCGGGCAGGATGCCGATATCGACATGGCGGTCGAGCAGCGCCTGCCGCACCATCCGGCTGTTGCCGGTCGAGACCGAGAGCCTGACCCGCGGATGCAACGCCATGAAGCGGGCGAACAGGCCCATCACGATATGGGGTCCGTCCACAGCCAGCCGCAGGCTGCCATCCTGCAGTTCCTGCGACATGTATCGATATAAAACTTCTAATTTGTCTAATAGTTTTAGCGCTGCGACGTTCGGCTCATGGATCAACCCGAGGCGAACATCGTGGACAGCGCAGAAACACATTCGCAGGCAGCAGCAGCACTCGCGCTGGCCAGGAGCCGGCGCGCCCAGAGCGTCGCAGCCCTGGCCGAGATCGTCCGGATCCGCAGCCTCACGGGAGAGGAGGGGGCGGCGCAGGGGCGCATGGTCGAGATCCTGTCTTCCGCCGGGGCTGCCGTCACGCAGGCCGAGCCGGATGTCGAGGCGATGTTCAAGGCCTTCCCCGATGTCGCGCAGTATCCGACGCATTGGCAGCACGATCTGATCCTGCCCTATGCCGGGCTCCCGACCTTCGAGGCCCTGCGCGACAGCGGCCTCCAGCCGGTGCTGAACTATGATGGCAGGCCCAATGTCGTCGGCACCTGGCGGGGCACGGGCGGCGGGCGCTCGCTTATTCTCAACGCCCATATCGATACGGTCACCGTCGAGCCCCTGGCGCAATGGACGCGCGATCCCTTCGGCGCGGAGATCACTKACGGCCTGATGTATGGCCGCGGCACCTCCGACATGAAGGGCGGCCTGATGGCCGCGCTGCTGGCGATGCGCTATCTCAGCGAGGCCGGAACGCGCCTGCACGGCGACGTCACGCTCCACTGCGTCGTCAACGAGGAGCATGCCGGCAACGGCACGCTCGACCTCGTCACGCGTGGGGCTGCGGCCGATGCGGCCGTGGTGCTGGAACCGACCAGCAACACCATCGCCTACAGCCATCCCGGCGGTCTCTACTGGCAGGTCACGCTGAGCGGGGTCCAGCGCTCGCCGGGCGCGCGCTGGAACGGCGGCACGCTGGAGGGGCTGGGTGCGGTCGACATGCTGCCGCCGGTGATCGAGGCGCTGCTCGGGCTCGAGCGCCGCTACAACCAGGGCACGCCGGCCGGCGCCAAGCCGCCCTTTTCACTGACCATGGGCAAGATCGCGGGCGGCCATTACGAGACGGTCACGGCCGGGGAGGTGGTGATCAAGGGCGGTGCCTATTTCGCGCCCTCGCTCGGTGCCGTGACCGATATCATGGATGGTTTCCGTGACGCGATCGCAGGCGCCAACGCCGCTGACCAGGGGCTGCGCCGCCATCCTGCCAGGCTCGAATTCCTGCACCATGACGACAGCACGGATCAGCCCGCCGACCTTCCCGTTGCGCGTGTGATGGGGGAGGTGCTGGCGCGCCGGGGGGGAGACGGCACGGCCTATCCCGGCCATTTCTGTTGCGACATGCGCCATCTCGTGAACCAGGGCGGAATCCCGAGCATCATCTTCGGGCCGGGCTCCATCGCCCAGGCGCACAAGCCCGACGAGCATATTCCGATCGACGATTTTCTCGCGGCGATCGAACACCTGATCGCGTTCATCGCGGAGTGGTGCGGCACGGAACTGTAGGAGGCGGCCCAGCAAGGGTTCGCCCAATCATAAAGGGGATTGTCCAGACATGGGTATGAGCAGGCTTCCGGCTATCCTCGCAGCAACGCCGCTGGYGCTCGCTCTTTGCGGCGCCGCTGCGCTGGCACAGAGCTGTCCCAAGACCGGCGGGACGCTGACCTATGTCTATTCGCTCGAGCCGACCTCGCTGTCGACGATCGCCACCTCGGCCGTTCCGGTCGCGCTGATCTCCACCAAGATCTATGAGAGCCTGCTGACCTATGAGGGCCCGGCCCTGACGCCRAAGCCGGGCCTCGCCGAATCCTGGACGATCTCCGACGACAAGAAGACCTATACGTTCAAGCTGCGGCCGGGCGTGACCTGGCATGACGGCAAGCCCTTCACGGCGCAGGATGTGAAGTTCAGCGTCGAGGACATCATCCGCCCCTATCATTCCCGCGGAAAAGTCTATTTCGGCGACGTCGAGGCGGTCGAGACGCCCGATGACCTGACCGTGGTGTTCAAGCTCAAGGCGCCGGTGCCGTTCTTCATGAACGTCTTCCAGCCCGGCGAGGCGCCGATCATGCCAAGGCACGCCTTCGACGGCGTCGACGTGAAGGCGGTGGCTGCGGTCCGCGCTGCGCCGATCATGCAGAACCCGGTCGGGACCGGCCCGTTCCGCTTTAAGGAATGGCGCAAGGGCAGCCACATCACGCTGGAGCGCAATCCAGGCTACTGGCGCAAGGGCTTCCCCTGTCTCGACCAGGTCGTGCAGCGGATCATGCCGGACGGCGCGGCGCGCGCCATCGCCATCGAGACCGGCGAGGTCGATCTCGCCCCGATGAGCAGCCTGCCCGAGGCGGAGGTGCAGCGGCTCGAGAAGATCCCGGCGCTGGAGGCCTCGCAGGCCGGAGCCGAGGCGCTCGGTCCCAATCTCTGGCTCGAGGTCAACATGCGCGATAAGCCGCTCGCCGATCTCAAGGTCAGGCAAGCGCTCAGCCTCGCGCTTGATCGCGAGCGCATCGTCGATGTGATCTGGTACGGCCAGGGCAAGCCGGCGCGCGGTCCCGTCGTCAGCACGAACTCCGCCTTCAACAAGGCGCTGAAGCCCTATGAGTACAACCCGCGCAAGGCCAACCAGCTTCTCGACGAGGCCGGCTATCTGCGCGGTGCCGACGGGGTCCGCTTCAAGATCACCCAGCATTTCCTGCCCTATGGCGAGAACTGGGCCCGGCTCGGCGAATATGTCCGCCAGGAGCTCGGCAAGGTCGGCATCGCGGTCGAGACCCAGAGCGCCGATCTCGGCGGCTGGCTGAAGGCCGTCTACACCGACTGGAGCTTCAATCTCACCAGCACCTTCTCGCATAACTATTCCGATCCCTCGATCGGCGTGGAGCGCACGTTCCATTCCGACTTCATCAGGAAGGGCGCCACCTTCACCAACTCGATGGGCTACCGGAATGCGCGGGTCGACCAGCTCTTCGGGCTCGCCGCCCGCGAGATTGATCCGGCTGCCCGCAAGAAGCAGTTCGACGAGCTGCAGCAGATCCTGCACGACGAGCTGCCGGTGATCTTCCTGATGGAGATGTCCTACACCCATGTCTGGAACCGCAAGGTGAAGGGCCTGATCACCAACGGCATCTCGATGTATTCATCCTGGGACGGGGTCTCCAAGGACTGATGGGAACGCCGATGCGCTCGCGCCCCGTCATCACCTCCTCGTTCCGGGAAACGGCCTGATGTCCTCCCTGTCACTCGGTTTCGTGTCCGTTCGCCTGCTCCAGGTGGTTCCGAGCGTGCTGGGCATCGCGGTGCTGAACTTCGCGCTGCTCCACCTCGCGCCCGGCGACGCGGCCGAGATCATCGGCGCGCAGTCCGGCGGTGCATCGAAGGAGTTCGTCGACGAACTCCGGCGCTCGTTCGGCATCGACCGGCCGCTCTACCAGCAGTTCTTCATCAATCTCGGCAAGCTGCTGACCTTCGATCTCGGTGTCTCCAACGTCCAGCAGCGGCCGGTGCTGGACCTGATCGCAGACCGCATGCCGGCGACGCTCCTGCTGATGCTGACGGCGATCGGGATTGCCATCGTGGTCGGCGTGCTCTGTGGCGTCGTCGCGGCGATGCGGCACCGCAAATGGGTCGACACGATCGTCTCGGTGCTGGCGCTGCTGTGCTATGCGATGCCGCAGTTCTGGCTCGGCCTGATGCTGATCGTGCTGTTTTCGGTGACGCTGGGCGTGCTGCCTTCGGGCGGCATGATGACGATCGGCGCGCAGATGGGGCCGCTGGCCCGCGCCCTCGACATCGCCCGCCACCTCGTGCTGCCGGCGCTGACGCTCGGGCTCTTCTATGCCGCGGTCTATGCCCGGCTGATGCGGGCCTCGATGCTCGAGGTCTATTCATCCG
>NZ_JBFTRC010000204.1:0-10100 GCF_056399325.1 Allobosea sp. 01N443 | reverse complement strand
GTCCGGGATTGGCCTTGAACTCACGGGCGACCAGCGCATCGACCGGCAGCATGATCTCGCAGCCCGCAATCCTGGCCTTCTCCTCGATCTCGCGGGCGGTAGCGAGGAGATCATGCTCGCAGAGCGACTTGCCGACATCGACGCCGCGCGCGRCCAGAAAGGTATTGGCCATGCCGCCGCCGATGGCGAGGACGTCGACCTTCTTCACCAGGTTGCCGAGCAGCTCGAGCTTGGTCGAGACCTTGGCGCCGCCGACGATCGCCATGACCGGGCGGGCGGGATTGTCGAGCCCGGCGCTCAGCGCTTCCAGCTCGGCCTGCATGGTGCGACCGGCATAGGCCGGCAGCACATGGGCGAGGCCCTCGGTCGAAGCATGGGCGCGGTGGGCGGCGGAGAAGGCGTCATTGACGAAGATGTCGCCATTGGCGGCGAGCGCCCGGACGAAGGCGGCGTCGTTCTTCTCGTCGCCCGCGTGAAAGCGGGTGTTCTCCAGCAGCAGGACTTCGCCGCTCTTGGCCGCGGCGACGGCCTTGGCGGCGTCCTCGCCGATGCAGTCACCGACGAAGATCACCGGCTGGCCAAGCTGATGGGCAAGCGCCATGGCGACCGGCTTCAGCGAATCCTTGGGATCGCGACCCTTCGGCCGGCCGAAATGCGCGAGCAGGATGACCTTGCCACCTTTCTGCGAGATCTCGCGAATGGTGGGCAGGACACGGTCGATGCGTGTCGTGTCGGTGACCTTGCCGGCCTCCATCGGCACGTTCAGGTCGACGCGGACAAGGACGCGCTTGCCGGCGAGATCGGCGTCGTCGAGCGTGCGGAAGCTCATCGTGGCAGAAGTCCCGGAAACAGGCCCGGCACGCCGAACTTCAGCACCAGGATGGTGAGCAGCACGGTGAGAACGGCAGTGACGAGGGCGGTCGTGAACAGGGTCGCCGAACGAGGCGTCGCGTCGACGCGTTCGCGCAGCGCCGCAACCTCCTGGCGGATTCCCGCGAAGTCCATGGCGCCGGTCGCGGTCTCGACCTTGGCCGCACTGCGCTCCAGCGAGGCCTCGGCCCGGGTGAAGACGGCCTCGTAGCGGGCAAACTTCTCCTCGATGCGCGCCGCCTTGTCTTCGATGCGAGAGAGTTGGTCGAGCTTGCGCGGCTCCGCGGTCGGCGCCGCCTCTTCGGTCCGGCTGGCTGCGGAGAGAGCCGTCACCGTTGCTCCCGATGCGCTGGGCGCAGCGATGGAGGGTTCGGAGAGGCTCGCCGGCGCGGCGACGGTCGGCTCGATCTTGGTCATGCGCGTTCCGTTCGTTCGAGAAGGGTCAGGCGGGGCCCGGCAGCGCGCCGGGTCCCGCCGGCCGTTGCGTCAGATGAGCTTCGCCATCGCGACGGCAGTGTCGCTCATGCGGTTCGAGAAGCCCCACTCGTTGTCGTACCACGCCAGGATGCGAACGAACTTGTCGTCCAAAACCTTGGTCTGGTCGAGCGCGAAGGTCGACGAAGCCGGGTCGTGGTTGAAGTCGATCGAGACGTTCGGCTGGTCGGTGACCGCGAGGATGCCCTTGAGCGGACCGCGCTTCGAGGCCTTGATGATGGCTTCGTTGATCTTCTCGACCGTGGTCTTGCGCTTCGAGATGAACTTGAAGTCGACGACCGAGACGTTCGGGGTCGGCACGCGGATCGAGGTCCCGTCGAGACGGCCCTTCAGCTCGGGAATGACGAGGCCGATCGCCTTGGCGGCGCCGGTCGAAGTCGGGATCATCGACAACGCGGCAGCACGGCCGCGATAGAGATCCTTGTGCATCGTATCGAGCGTCGGCTGGTCGCCGGTATAGGCGTGGATCGTGGTCATGAAGCCTTTGTCGATGCCGACCGCGTCCTGCAGCACGCGCACGACGGGCGCGAGGCAGTTCGTCGTGCAGGAGGCGTTCGAGACGACGAGATGGTCCGTGGCCAGGGCGTTGTTGTTGACGCCGAAAACCACGGTCAGGTCGGCGCCATCGCAGGGCGCCGAAACCAGCACGCGCTTCGCGCCGGCGGCGAGATGGGCGGCCGCCTTGTCGCGGGTCGTGAAGATGCCGGTGCATTCCAGCGCGATGTCCACGCCGAGCGCCTTGTGCGGCAGGTCCTTGGGATCGCGGATCGCCGTGACCTTGATCGGTCCACGGCCGACATCGATCGTGTCGCCGGAGACTGTCACGGTACCGGGGAAGCGGCCATGGACGGAGTCGAAGCGGAAGAGATGGGCGTTGGTCTCGACCGGGCCGAGATCGTTGATCGCCACGACCTCGATATCCTTGCGCTTCGACTCAATGATCGCGCGCAGAACATTGCGCCCGATGCGGCCGAAGCCGTTGATCGCCACCTTGACCGTCATCTCAATCCTCTCCTTCGCCGATTCACGGCGGGTTGGCCGTTATTCACGCGGGCAAATCGGCCAAAGCATGGCCAAACGCAAGTGTCCGGGTGAAACTCAGCCGTTATGCCGCTTCAATGCGGCTTCGACCACTGCGTCGGGCGTAATGCCGAAATGTTTGTAGACGTCCTTGTAGGGGCCGCTGGCGCCGAAGGAGGCCATGCCGACGAAGACGCCGTCATGGCCGATCACCGCATCCCAGCCGAAGCGGACGGCGGCCTCGATCGCGATCTTGACCGGGGCCTCGCCGATGATCTGGTTCTGCGTCGCCTCGTCCTGAGCGAGCAGCAGTTCGAGCGAGGGCACGGAGACGACGCGGGCGCGGACGCCCTTCTCGGCCAGAAGCTTGCGGGCCGCAACGGCGATCTCGAGTTCCGAGCCGGACGCGAAGAGCGAGACCTGCGCCTTGCCGCCCTCGGCTGCCTGCAACTCATAGGCGCCCTTGGCCGAACGGTTGGTCKCGGTGCCATCCGTGCGGAGCTGCGCGAGATTCTGGCGCGAGAGCGCCAGCACGGTCGGCCCTCCGGTCCGCTCAAGAGCGATCTGCCAGGCTTCCGCCGTCTCGATCGCGTCGGACGGGCGCAGCACGCGCATGTTCGGCATCGAGCGAAGCGAGGCGAGATGCTCGACGGGCTGGTGGGTCGGACCATCCTCGCCCAGGCCGATCGAGTCATGGGTCATGACATAGACGACCGGCAGGCCCATCAGGGCCGCCAGGCGCATCGAGGGGCGGGCGTAGTCGGCGAAGACCAGGAAGGTGCCGCCGGCGGTGCGGAAGCCGCCATGCAGGGTGATGCCGTTCATCGCGGCAGCCATGCCGTGCTCGCGGATGCCGTAACGGATGTAGCGGCCCTTCGGGGTCTTGAGCGTGAAGTCTTCCAGCCCCTTCGCCTTGGTGTTGTTCGACGGCGTCAGGTCGGCCGAGCCGGAAACCAGCTCCGGCATCACCGGCACGATGACGTCGAGGGCGAGCTCGGAGGCCTTGCGGGTCGCGACGGTGACCGGGTTGGCGGCAAGGGCCTTCTTGTGGGCGACGATCACCTTGTCGAGCTTGCCCGGAATCGTGTGGGCGAGGCGGCGCTCGAACTCGGCGCGCTTGCGTGGCGACAGCGCCTCGAACCGGGCGAGCCAGTCCTTGTGGGCGAGGTGGCCGGCAGAGCCGAAGGCGCGCCAGCTCTTGAGGATGTCGGGGGCAATCTCGAAGGCCGCGCCGGTGATGCCGAGCTTGGCCTTCGCGGCTGCGAGTTCCTCGGCGCCGAGCGGCTCGCCATGAGCCTTGGAGGTGCCGGCCTTTTTCGGTGCGCCGAAGCCGATCACGGTCTTGCAGGCGATCATGGTCGGCTTGTTCGACTTCTGGGCGCGGCGGATCGCGGCCTCGATCGCGTCGGGGTCATGGCCATCGACGCGCTCGGAGCGCCAGCCACAGGCCTTGAAACGCGCGACCTGGTCGACCGAGTCGGAGATCGAGAGCGGGCCATCGATCGAGATGCCGTTATCGTCCCAAAGCACGATCAGCTTGTTGAGCTTGTGGTGGCCGGCAAGCGCGATCGCTTCCTGGCTGATGCCTTCCATCAGGTCGCCGTCGGAGGCCAGGACATAGGTCTTGTGGTCGACGACCTTCTTGCCGAACTCGGCGGCGAGCATGCGCTCGGCCATGGCCATGCCGACTGCGGTGGCGAGACCCTGGCCGAGCGGGCCAGTGGTGGTCTCGACGCCGACAGTCATGAAGTTCTCGGGATGCCCCGGGGTCTTCGACTCGAGCTGGCGGAACTTCTTGAGGTCGTCGAGCTCCATGCCCGGCGTGCCCGTGAGATAGAGCAGGGCGTAGAGCAGCATCGAGCCGTGACCGGCCGAGAGAATGAAGCGGTCGCGATCCGGCCAGCGCGGATCGGCGGCGTCATAGTTCATGACGCGGGTAAACAGCACGGTTGCGACGTCGGCTGCACCCATCGGCAGGCCGGGGTGGCCGGACTTCGCCTGCTCGACGCCATCCATTGCCAGGGCGCGAATGGCGTTGGCGAGCTTGTCGTGCTGGGCGCGGTCGATCGTGGTCATGGTGTCATTGGCTCCGGCGGGCGGAAGGGCGCGTCCCGCGTCCGAACCATGCCGGAAGGGCATGAGGGCGACGGTCCGGTAGGCTTTCGGGGCATAGTTTTCGTGCGGGTGCTCGATAGGATGCCCGCTCTCCCGGAGTCAATTCATCAGGGGGCTGCTATCACAGTTGAGAGCTGCGAATATCTGCCCGAAAGCGTTTCCCACTTGCTCATATCCTGCTTTAGGCTCGCGAATCATGGAGCCGGCTTCGAACTGAAAGGGAGGAGACGACCGTGGCGAGCCTGATGCTGGACAATGCGCTTGCGCGACTCGATAGCGCACTCGCGCAACTCGAGGCGGCTGCGCGCCGACGCATCGAGGCGGAGCGCGGACGGGCCAATCTCGAAACCGAGCTGACCTTGATGCAGGATGACAGGGCCCGGCTCGCAGCGGAGCTCGATGGCGCGATCGCGCGCGTCGGCCAGGTCGAAACCGCGGCGGGCGACGTCGAACGCAGGTTGGAGAAGGCGTTGGGCGCGGTGGGTGACGTGATCGCCCGCGCCGAGGCGCGCGAGCACTGAATACGGAGGGCGTGATGCCGCAGGTGAATGTCACGATCGCGGGCAAGGCCTATCGCATGGCCTGCGGCGACGGCGAGGAAGCCCATCTCGAAGGGCTCGCCAATCTCTATGACGGCAAGATCGATGAAATGCGCCAGGCTTTTGGCGAGATCGGCGACATGCGTCTGCATGTGATGGCCGCGCTGATGGTTGCCGACGAGGTGTCGGAGCTCAAGGAACGCGTCGCGACGCTGGAGAACATGCTCGCGGCTGTGCGCGGCGACGCCGGCTCTGCCGATCAGCGCCTGGGCGAGGTCGAGGAGCGCGCCGCCGAAGCGCTGGTCACTGCGGCAGAGCGTATCGAAAGCGTGGCGCGCAGCCTGATCCCAAGCCCAGTCGGCTGAAGCCTCGAGGCACGGCATCGCCTATCCCGATCCGATCGACGGCGTGATCCAGCACGGACTGGTGCGGGCGGCCTGGCAGTAGCCCTGCGGGGGCGACGATTGCCCCGAGGCGTTCTCTGGGTGAAACAGCGGCGATGCAGCACTATGCGATCTTCCTGAGCGGCCCGATCGGCGCCGGCAAGACGACACTCGGCAAGGCGCTGGCCACGGAGCTCGGTGGCGGCTTCATCGACGGTGACGACCATTCGGATCCGGATCTGCCCTGGTATCGCTCAATCCTGCGGACGAGCCGATCCGTGGTCAGGACTGGCCTGACAATCCTCGCGGTTCAGCCAGTTGTCGTGATCGCCTATCCGCTGGGGTGTAGCACCTGGATCTTCTACCGGCGTCATTTCACGGATGCTGGCGTTCGCCCGCTCTTCATCAGCCTGCGCGCCTCCTATGCGGGTATCACATCGGCGGCACGCGGCCGCGCATTCGACGAGGACGAGCATGAGCGCATCCGCGTCATGCTGCATGAAGGTTATGCGGAACGTCCCTTCAGCGATCTGATCATCGACACCGACCTGCTGCCGTTCGAGGCGACGTTGCAGCARCTCACCCGGGACGTGCGAGAGTTCTTCTCGGCGTGAGCCAGCATCCTGTGCGCCGGCTGCAACTCGCCACTGGCGCTTTGCCGGCGAGCGTCCTACATAGTTCTGGCGGGGCTGCCCGGTGCGTGAGAGTATGTATTCCCGGGCCCATACGATCTCCTCGGGAGCTGTCCCTGACTGGGTCCCTGGACCCAGACATATGGCGCCCACCTACTTAGTAGGTGTCCCGGGATCGAAAACTCCACGGCCAAGGTGGCTCCGCACTTTCCCATGCACACTGACCTTCAAACGACGCCGCTCCGCGGCAAGAGCGAGCTGCGGATCGAGGCGCTCGCGCGCCGTGACGCGCTTGAGATCGATGACCGGCTCGAATGGGATCAGGCCATCGTCGCCGGCGTCCTGGCGCTGCCGGCGCTGGCTGGAGGCGGAACCGTCTCGGCCTATTGGCCGATGCGCTCCGAGGCCGACCCCCGCCCGGTTCTGGAAGCGCTGCACGCGCGGGGCGTTCCGCTCTGCCTGCCGGCTATCGTCAATGGCGCGATGATTTTCCGGAGCTGGGCGCCATGGGAGCCGATCGTGCCCGGTGGCTTCGGTACGCTGGTGCCGGAGCCGCAACAGCCGCAGGCAAGGCCGAGCATCCTGCTTGTGCCGCTCGCGGCCTTCGACCGCCGGGGCTACCGCATCGGCTACGGCAAAGGCTATTACGACCGCACGCTCACCGAGCTCGGAGCGGTCACTACGATTGGCCTCGCCTATGGTGCGCAGGAGATCGCGGCTGTTCCCGATGAGCCACATGACCGCAAGCTCGACTGGATCGTGACCGAGCGCGAAACCATCCGCTGCGGTTGATTCGCGTGCGCGTTCGCGTCAGTGAAGCGCTCCTTCTTCGTTCAGGGTTCCCGTCATGCGTTTTCTTTTCCTCGGCGACGTCGTCGGTCGCCCCGGTCGCATTGCGGTTCAGGAGCGCCTGCCTGGCCTGCGTGAGCGCTGGAAGCTCGACTGTGTCGTGATCAATGGCGAGAACTCGGCCGGTGGCTTCGGCATCACCGAGGCGATCTGCGACGAGTTTCTGGCCGCGGGGGCCGATGCCGTGACGCTCGGCAACCATTCCTGGGACCAGCGCGAGGCGCTGGTCTTCATCGAGCGCCAGCCCGCATTGGTCCGCCCCGCCAATTATCCGCCCGGAACGCCCGGCCGCGGCGCGACCGTGATCGAGGCGCGCAACGGCGCGCGCGTGCTGGTCGTCAATGTGATGGGGCGGCTGTTCATGGATCCGCTCGATGACCCCTTCGCCGCGGTCGAACGCGAACTCGCAGCCTGTCCGCTGCGCGAGGTCGCCGACGCCGTCATCATCGATGTCCATGCCGAGGCGACCAGCGAGAAGCAGGCCATGGCCTATTTCGTCGATGGCCGCGCCAGTCTCGTGGTCGGCACCCATACCCACGCCCCGACCGCCGATACGCGCATCCTGCCTGGCGGCACCGCCTACCAGTCCGATGCCGGCATGTGTGGCGACTATGATTCCGTTCTGGGCATGCACCGGGAGGAGCCGGTTCGCCGCTTCCTGCAGAAGGTGCCGGGCGCGAGGCTGGAGCCTGCGACCGGACCTGGAACACTGTCTGGCGTGGCGGTCGATATCGACGACGCGACGGGGCTGGCCCGGGCGGTCTGGGCCGTCAGGCTGGGGCCGCATCTGAGCGAGGCCACACCGGAGGCCTGGGAGCGGGGCTGATCACCCCACCCTGAACCGTTTAGACGGTGCGGCCCTGACGGGCGAGGTTCTCGAAGGCGGAGGTGAGCGACGAGGCTTGCTTCGCCAGGTTTTCCGCGACGCTCAGGACGTCCGAGACATTGGCGCCGGCTGTCTGCGCCATCTCGCTGACCCCGCTGGCGGMCTGCGCGACTTCCTGCGTTCCGAGCGCGGCCAGGTTGACGCTGCGGGCAATTTCCTGCGTTGCGGCGCGTTGCTCGTCGATCGAGCCCGCGATCGTCACCGTCGTCTGCTCCATCTGCGTGACGAAGGCGACGATGCTCTCGATTGCCGCGACTGCCTCGCGCGTCGCCGCCTGCATCGCCGGCACCTGAGCCGCGATCTCGTCGGTTGCCTGGGCCGTGCGCGCCGAAAGCTGCTTGACCTCATTGGCGACCACGGCAAAGCCGCGCCCGCTTTCGCCGGCACGCGCAGCCTCGATCGTGGCGTTGAGCGCGAGCATGTTGGTCTGGGCGGCGATGGTCTTGATCATCTCGACCACCGCGCCGATGGTTTCGGCCGAATGCGCGAGGCTCTTCACGATGATGTCGGTCTTCATCGCGGCCGCATTGGCGTCATGCGCCATGTTCGCCGCGCGCGAGATTTCGGACGAGACATCGTTCAACGAGATCGAGAGCTCTTCGGCCGCGCTGGCGACGTTCTGGACGTTTGCCGAGGCTTCATCGGAGGCCTGCGCGGCGACGATGGCCTGCGTGCCGGTATCCTGCACGACGTTGCTGACGGCGCGTGCCATGGTCTCGACGCGGGTGGCACCGGTGTTGACCGTGTCGACCACACCGCGAACCGTGACCTCGAAGGCCTCTATCTCGGCGCGGGTGCGCTCGCGGCTTTCACGCTGGACTTCCGCATAGGTCTCGAGCAGCAATTCGAGGTCCAGTTGCACGGCCTTGTTGAGCGCAGCCCTCATGGCAATGCCCCGGACGAAGCGCTTGTGCTGCCAGAAGCCATTCAACTTCTGGAGGCCGTCGCGGTCGACACCAAGCTCGGCGCCGATCGCGTTGGAGACGATCGTGTGGCAGATCGCGACCGCATAGACCGGAACACCGTGACGATAGAAGCCTGCGGCGAGGTTGCGGGCGGAGTGGATGTAGCCATCCCCGAGTTCGCCCGAGGCCAGCCTGATCCAGTGCGCCAGCCTGAGTTCATGAACCTCGGGGGTTTTCAATGCGCGGCTGGTTTCCGGCCAGGGATCGAATTCGACGTGCAGTTCCTGCAGCAACCCCGGCAGTCTCTCCTTGGCGAAGGCGGATTGCAGGCGCAGAAGGGCGAGATCGTCGGCGCCGATCTGGAACGCGCGGAAGCGCACGTCCTGTTCTGCGATGGCTATGCTGGACACAGATTTCATGAGGTCGGGAGAGCTGCAATCTGGCAGGAGGGACTGATCTGAAGTGACCCTGACCCAGTTCGGCAAAGATTGGCTTAACGCTGCTCTTGCCGCGCTTCTGCCGTGGAAACGCAGTAGGAGCATCGTCATTCAGGGCGGCCCGGCGGCTTGCCTGCCGGCAAAAGCCCCGCTTATAAGGCGCGGATTGCCTCGCCGGGCCCAGTTTGGTCCGCCTTGGCAGGTCCACAGTGACAAAAGAGGCTGACCTCGATGGCCGGGCATTCCCAATTCAAGAACATCATGCACCGCAAGGGCAAGCAGGACGCGGTGCGGTCCAAGCTGTTCTCGCGGCTCGGGCGCGAAATCACCGTCGCGGCCAAGATGGGCATGCCCGACCCCAACATGAATCCGCGCCTGCGCATGGCGGTGCTCGCCGCGCGTGCCGAAAACATGCCGAAGGACAATATCGAGCGCGCCATCAAGAAGGCGGCCGGCAATGAAGGCGAGAACTATGACGAGGTGCGCTACGAGGGCTATGGCCCGGGCGGTGCCGCCGTCATCGTCGAGGCGCTGACCGATAACCGCAATCGCACCGCTTCGGCCGTCCGATCCTACTTCACCAAGGCCGGTGGGGCTCTTGGCGAAAGCAACTCCGTCTCCTTCATGTTCAACCGCGTCGGCGAGGTCACCTACCCGCCGGAGGCCGGCGATGCCGACAAGGTCATGGAAGCGGCGATCGAAGCTGGCGCCGACGACGTCGTCAGCGACGAGAACGGCCACACGATCCTGTGCGGCTTCGATGCGCTGAACGAAGTCTCCAAGGCGCTCGAAGCCTCGCTCGGCGCGCCGGCTTCGGCCAAGCCCGTCTGGCGCCCGACGACGACCGCGCCGCTCGACGAGGAGAAGGCCGCATCGATGATGCGGCTGATGGAGGCGCTCGACAATGACGACGACGTGCAGAACGTCTTCGCGAATTTCGAGATCGCCGACGAGATCATGGCGAAGCTC
>NZ_JBFTRC010000203.1:0-10217 GCF_056399325.1 Allobosea sp. 01N443 | reverse complement strand
CCTCGAAGGTCGCGCCCTTGAGGACCGGGGTCGCCCCGAGACTCAATTCGATGTTCTCGACGCGCAGATCCGTCATTTGGCATAGGCTCCGAAGCGGAAGGCCACCGCCAGGCCAAGGGCCGTGAAGGTGACGCTGATCAGGGACAGGGCAGCGATCGTGGCGAGATCGCCGCTGGCCAGAAGGGAGACGATCAGCGACCCGATCACCTCGGTTCCGCTGGTCATGAGATAGACGCCCGTCGCGTATTCACGCAGGAAGATGATCATGATCATCGCCCAGGCGCCGAAGAGACCGGGACGGACGATCGGGATCACCACCTCGGTCCAGGTGCGCTGCAGGCTCGCCCCGCTGGTGCGGGCCGCTTCCTCGAGCTCGGGCGAAACCTGAAGCAGCGTGCTCTGGATCAGGCGCAGGCCGTAGGACAGGCCGACCACGACATAGGCGACGAGCAGGCTCACCAGCGTCGCCCGCAGCGGTGACAGGAATGGCACGAACAGGAACAGCCAGAAGAATGCGAGGCCGATGACGAGCCCTGGCAGGGCCCGTGGCAGCAGGATCATGTAGTCGAGCGCCACCGCGGCAAAGCTCGTATTCCGATGCCCGGCCAATGCCACGACGAGATAGACCGCAACCGCGATCGCCCCCCCGACCACCGCGATCAGCCCGGTATTGACGAGGCCGCGCGACAGGCTGGAGATCCGGAACAGCTGCTGGAAATTCGCCAGCGTCAGATGCTCCCGCAGATCCACGCCCTGCCCCCAGGAGTCGACGAAGGCGCGAACGGCAATCCCGCTGATGGGCAGGACGACCGAGATCAGCAGCCACAGCCCGATCAGGGAGAGCGCAACGACCTGGCCCGCCCGCCCGAGCTTGATCCGTGTCGGCCGGCCGCCCTTGCCACCGACCGTGGCATAGCGGCGCGAGCGGTCGAGGAGGCGGCGCTGGATCGCGACAAGCGGCAAGGTGACGAGCAGCAGCAGCACGGCAACCGCTGCCATGAGATGATAGGACGGCACGCCGAGCAGCGTCGTGAGCTTGTAGAGATAAGTCGTCAGGACGAGTACGCCGCTGGGATCGGCGAGTACGAGCGGCAGGCCGAAGCTCTCGAAGGCGAGCAGGAAATTCAGCGCCGCGCTGTAGACCAGCGCAGGCAGAACGAGCGGCAGCGTCACCTCCAGCGCGATCCGTGGCAGGCCGGCGCCCATCGTGCGCGCCGCCTCCTCCAGATCGGCCGGGAGGTTCCGCATCGCCGATGAGACATAGAGATAGACGTAAGGCACATGGCTCAGGCCGCCGATGACGATGAGCGAGGGCAGCCCGTAGATATTCCAGGGCACGAAGCCCAGCACATCCTGTACCGCGAGCGAGACGAAGCCCGAGGGCCCGACCGAGACGGTATAGCCGAAACCGAGGACCAGTGCCGACAGAAACATCGGCACCAGCACGACGGGCTCGATCCAGGCACGCCCCTTGATGTCGGTGCGTGTCAGCAGGAAGGCGAGCGCTGCCCCGAGCGGCACCGCGATGACGACGAGGCCGACCGCGAAAGCGAGCGTCGTCCACAGCGCACGATAGAAATCCGGATCAGCGAAGATATAGGCATAGGACGAAAAGCTGAATCCCGCGGTCGCGTAGAAGAATGGACCGTCGAGAACGCTCTGGTAGATGATGAGCCCGACAGGGGCGAGAACCAGCAATCCGAGCAGGCCGATCGTGATCCCGCGAAAACCCAAGGCATCGCCCCTGGCACGCATGAAATAGTCCTTCTCTGCCTTGGCGTGATGGGGCCGCTCAGCGGCGCATCGCCTGCTTCCAGCGGGTGAAGAAATCCGCTCGCTTGGTCTTATCGAGATTCTCGAGCAGCGCCGCATCGAGCGCGATCGGCTGCAGCTTGCCATTCGCGAGCTCGTTCAGGCTCTTGAAATTGGGCACGCCCTCGACATCGCTCCGGACAGAGGGAAGTCCGGATTCACCCATCACCTTCTGCCCCTCCTTGGAGAGCATGAAGTCGATCAGGAGCCTGGCTGCATTGGGATGCGGCGCGTTCTTGGCGATTAGCGCCGCACGCGAGACGGCGCTCGTGCGCTCGTCGGAATAGATGATTCCCAGCGTCGGATTGGCCTTCACCCATTCGGTCGCGTAGGCGCCATTGACGTAAAAGGCGATGATCTCCTCTCCGGAGACCACCTTCTCGCGCATCTGCCCGGAATTGGAGTAGATCTTGCCGCCGGCCTCGCCAAAGGCGGACATCAAGGCCCAGAAACCGGGATTGTGGCGCATGTCGTCCTGCATGGCGACATAGCCCTGCCCCGACTTCTCCGGGTCCCAGCTTGCGACCTTGCCCTGGAAGACCTCCTTATGCTCCTTCAGGAGCCGGGTCAGGTCGGCCAGGTTCTTCGGCACCATCGCTACCGGCACGAGCTTCTTGTTGTAGAGGATCACGCCCGGCTCGATCGACGTCAGATAGGCGGCGTCCTTGTACTTCGCGAAACCGGGCAGGTTCGGCGCCTCGGGCGATACATAGCTTTCCGCCAGACCATCCTCTACGAGGCGGACCTGGAGATCGAGGCCGACCGACCAGACCACGTCGCCGCCGACCTGCTTTGCCGCGAACTCGCTGACCACGCGGTTGTAGATTGCCGTGTTCGAGAGGTCGTTATAGTCGATCGTGACGCCGGGATATTTCTTCTGGAACGCACTGATGAGCGCGTTGGCCTGCCCGGAATCAGTCGGCGAGTAGACGACGACCTTGCCCTCCTTCTTCGCCGCCGCCACCACGTCCGCGTAGGCGGCCGGATAGGTGGTTGATGTCGTTTGAGCCACCGCCGCTGTTGCCGCGAAAGCAGCCAGGGCCATCGCGGCACAGGTCGTCTTGAAAAAGCCGGGCATTTGCATCTCCTCCTTGGTCGGGAACCCTCGTTGATCGGAGCCCCATGTTTGATCTGCGGGATATCAGGTCTTGGTCTCGAGATAGCGCTGCTTGGCTTCGGTCTTCATCGGAAAGCGGCCCGGCAGGGGGCAAACGGCATCAGCCCCCTTTGACTAACTCGCGCATTCGGGCAACGGCCGCGTCCGGGGCCGACAACACGGGAACATCGACGACTGCCCGCACCGCGACGGCCGCGCGCGAGGTCGAAAAATGCGCCAGCATGATCGCGTCGTGGCCGCCCAGATCGCGCGCGCGTTCGGCGACCAAGCGATTGTGGCTGTCGGCGTCGCCCCTGTTCAAAAGGGCGATGGCGTCGTCGACGACGATCGTATCGAGCGTTGCCGCAGCCCGTGCCTCCGTCACGAAGGCCTCGAACTCGCGGGTCATGGTGGAGACGGCAGGCGCGAAGGTCGCCAGCATTCCGACACGGCCACCGGTGGCGATGGCGCGGCGGAACATGGCTTCGTTGGGCTTCAGCACCGGAATGGGAAGCGTCTGCGCCATGCGCTCGATCGCCGGGCCGAAGGCGGAGCAGGTGACAAGGATGCCGTCGGCACCGATGCGATGGGCATAGCGGCCGAAATCGACGAAGCGCTCTGTCAGCCCTTCAGACAGATCCGCCCCATCCCTGGCACGGTCTGTCGTCAGGCTGTCGTCCAGCAGGTTCACCGGTTCCGCCTCCGGCCACAGCCGCGCCATCGCCCACATCACAGGCTCGATCGCGACGGGCGTCGCGTGAAACAGGACGATCCGGGGGCGAGCTGCCATCACACCTGTTCCAGCGTGGGGGCAGAAACGGCCTCACCTTGCGTCAGAAAGGTCTGGTCCTGCCGCCGTCTCAGGCTCCAGAGCGGCGAGGCTGCGGGCTCCTCGACCATGTCATAGGTTATCGCGGTCCCGGCCGGGATATCGACCAAGGCGCGGTTCCCGACGAGCAGATGCGAGCACGCCAGATTGCCCGCCGCGACGGGCTGCGCGGGCACGATGCGCGCAACCAGCTGCGGGCTGTGATCGTTGCCGAATATCTCGCCCGCCTGAATGTCGCGCGCGGCGATCTTCACCAGGTCATACCGCGGCAGGTAGTCGTCCGAGCCGGTATCAATGCCAAGCAGACCGGCCATCAAGATCGAGGTCGACGTCTCGACGCCACACAGATGATAGGGCCGATAGATCACTGCGGCAGTGTCGTCGTAATTGGCGATCTGCCCCTTCGTCGTCAGGACGTGGTTCGAATAGGCGTTGTCGCAGCGCACGACCAGAAAGACGCCGCCGCCGAGACCCGACTCCGTGGGGGCCCGGAGGCAGGTGGCGAGGTCGATCTTGCCGGCGCGATCGAACAGGCCGCCATGCGCCTGCTCGCAATAGGCGACCGGAATTTCCGTGATGCGCAGCGGCGCATGAATGAGCGTATCGACCGCCGGAGACAGGCCGGTATAGTTTGCCGCGATCGTCATCTCGCAAAGATCATAGGAGCCAGGCTGCGGCAGTTTATTCAATATTGCGGTGCGTCGCGCGACATAGTCCTGCGTGAGTCCCTGGGGAATCATCTGGAGGTATTTGCGATCTTCCGGGTCGACGACGAACGAGGCTTGATAGGGTGAATATATCGGCTTGTCCGTGATGACGCGCGCGACACCCGTTTCATCGTCGTAGATGAATTCCCCATCCGTGGCCTTGCCACCACTGATGACCGTCAGGCCGACAGATTTGGCCCATTCATAGAACTGGATGAACAGTCCATGCTGATCGCCGTCGACCGGCGTGTAGACGACCCCCGCCTCGCGGGCGAGCTTCTTCAGCATCGGGCCGACCGTGACGTCGCAATCCTTGGTGATCATGGCGACGTGCTTGCGATTTTCGATCGCTCTCAGCGCATAGACGACGCTCGCCTCGGCAATTCCGGTGCTTTCGCAGACGACGTCGACCGAAGGCAGATCGACGACAATCAGGGGCTTGTCGGTGTAGACCCGTTTGCCGGTATCGATTGCGCTCTGCGCAGCCTCGACACTATCGGCATAGGCGATCATCGCGGGCTCGAAGCCAGCCTTCAGATACGCGCCCTTGGCTGCGTCCAGCGAAATATCCGCGACGATGACGACCGAGAGACGCGGGGTATGGGGATCCTGCGTGACGATCGCGGTGCCATAATTGCCGGCGCCGATGACGCCGGCCCGCACATGGCCGTCCCTGGCGAATTTCGAATAGAGGTGATGATAGACCATTGGGGCAATATCCGCGTGCGTTATGGGAAGTCGGCTGCAATCCCAGGGATGATCAGGACCGGCCTGGACGTGTGTTCGGGGCTGTTGCTTAGATGCGTCCGGCTGCGCCCGCTCATCCGCCAGGGAGCGAAGAACAGGGTGGCACTCAGCGCTGAGATGAACGGCGCGATGGGGCGCAGAATGAGAGCACCGGGTTCGCCGCAGCCGACCGGGCTGCGCGCGCAGCACGCGCCCGGCGATCCCTCGCGTTCTTCCTCGATCCCATCATGTCCTCCCCTGCCGGATGTGCCGGACCATTTCTTCAAGCCGGCTTCATCCGAAAATCGCTTCGCAGCCCAAGGAGCGTAGCGTTCCCCGCTGGTAAAACAATTCGCAAAATCCTACGGATTGGTCAGGTTTTCAGACCAGCGGGAGAGCGCCGCAATGGACGTCATCGGCGGCATCAACATGAAGGTGCTTCAGACCTTCCTGGTGGTTGCGGAAAAGGGCAGTTTCCGGGTCGCCGCGGAAACGCTCAACCGGTCGCACTCGGCCGTCTGCGCCCAGATCATGCAGATCGAGGCGCAGCTCGGCGTGAGCCTTTTCGAGCGGACAACCCGCAGCGTGAAGCTTACCGTGGAGGGGAACCATCTCCGCGACAGCACGCGGAAGGCCTTTTACGAGATCAATCTGGGCCTGCGCCGGATCCGCGAGGAGAGCGACGCCAAGCGTGGGCAGCTATCCCTGGCCTGTTCTTCGCACATGGCTTCCATTCACCTGCCCCCGGTGCTGACCGAGTTCGTGCGGACTTATCCAGGCATCGCCGTCTCGGTCCGGGAGCTGACGTCCCGGGATCTCTACGAGGCCCTGCGGCAGAAGGAAGTCGACTTCGCGATAGGCCCCGAGGACGAGGGCACGACGTTCGACTTCACGACGATCATGGTCGAGCCGCTCCAGGCCCTTGTGCCCCATCATTTTCTCGATCGCCCTCGCGACAGCATCACCCTGACCGAATTGTCGCAACTTCCGATGCTCGTGCAGACCCGGGAGACCGCGGTGCGCAGGCTCCTCGACGATGCCATGCAGAATCTCGGACTGGAGGTGCCCACACGATACCAGTTCATCCAGTCGGAGACGGTCATCGCGATGGCCGAGGCCGGCCTTGGCGTCGCCGTGCAGCCGGCCTCCCGGCTGAAGAGCGCCAGTCTCAAGGCAACGGCGGTGCTGAAGCTGACAGAACCGAGCATTACGCGCAGCATGGCGCTGATCACGCTGCGCAAGCAGAAGCTGTCGCCCGCGGCGCAAAGCCTCGCCGACAAGATCGTTGAGGATGTCCGGACGATGACCGGTTTTCAGCGCAACGCGTGACGGTCAGCAATTCGACTGAGCGCTCCGTGGCGACCAACGAGGCCGTTTCGGTGGGGCCGGCAACAACGATTCGCACATCATCGAGACGCGTGGATTCGATTTGCAACCCGCCTTATCTCGCGAACTATCGCTGAACGGAGATAAGCAAAAACCGCCTGCGTCGCTGGCGGCGAACCGCTTTAGGTCGGCCTGTTCATCCGGACCAAGCTCGCATATGCGGGGCGGCAGTCGGTTGGGGTCAGTCACTGGAAGCCCTTCCATAGCGGAGCAGCCTTGCAAGCTAACGCGATAGTGGCGGGCCCGCAATTTCTCTCGCTCGGCCGAGCTCGGCATGCCTAGCGTCGCAGCGCCAACATCGGCGAGGCGGGCGGGATCTTGCTCCATGCCCGTCCCCGCAAGGCATCCTCATAGCCGACCTTGAAAAGAGCCTGCATGTAGAGGATATCGAACTCCGAGCGCGGCTGCATTGTGAAGCTCTTAGGCACGGCCGCAAAGGCGAAATCGGCCTTCATCTGCCGCGCAACCTCCGACAGCGTCGTGATGTTCGCGAGCGATTGGTACTTCACCAACGTCGTGATGGAGCGGGAGGCCAGCGCCACCACGCTGCGTTCGCTCGCCTTGTATTCGGGCCCTAGCTTGCCGTTGCGGATCGCGTAGAGACGCAGATGCCGCTCCTGCCCGAAATGGCGGCGGGCAGCACCGTTCAGGTCGAGCCCCGGCGGCGCGAAGAAGATCTGAGCGGAGACGCCGCCGTCGACATGCATCTCGTCATAGAGCCGGCCTTCGCTGGCCACATTGATCGCGACCGGCGGGAAGACGCCCGGAATGGCCGCGGAGGCGAGGAGCGTATCGACGAAAAGCTTGCGGCGCTCCGGATTGCCGCTGGCGGCGATGGCGCCGAGATCCCAGATAAGCGGTCGCTGCGCATCGAGATTCGTCGTCTGGACGAGCAGCCGCCGCCCCTTGCGGTGCTCGGTCGCGATCGTATCGAGCAGGGCGTCGTCGGCGTGATGCTCGATCAGGCGGCGCAGCGGCTCCGTGTCGTAGAGGGAATCGCCGAGGAGGCCCAAGATGCCCCTATTGCGAAACAAATCGCTGTCGCCATAGCGCGTGTAAATCTCCTCCAGTGCAGCATCATAGGCAGGGCCGGCGAACACGAAGGGTGCAGTCAGCGAGCCGGTGCTGACGCCGGTGACCACTTCGAAGCGCGGTCGGTCGCCCCGTTCGCTCCAGGCCTTGAGGAGGCCGGCTCCGTAGGCGCCGGCCCCGCCTCCGCCGGAGATCGCCAGGAAGCTCGCCTCCTTCCGGCAGGCACGGCAGCCCGATGCCGCAATCTGCCGATACTGGTCGTCGAGATAGGCCGGGACGCGGCTGTCGTTGCCATCGGCCCAGAATCGGACCGTGCCGTAGCCGACGACCTCGGCTCCCTTCTGCTGGTCGAAGGGCAGGGCCTGCGGGCGCTCCTGGAGGGTGCAGGCCGGAAGCAACATCAACGCGAAGTACAAGGCGGTGCGAGCGATCATCATTCGCCTCCATGATCGACGCACAGCATCGCTATCGCTTCGAGCCGTGAAGGTTCTAGCAAGAATGTGCTGTCGGCTGTCTGGTGGGGCAGCAGTCAGGCAGCTTTGGGTCTACCCTAGCGGCCTAGCGGTCCTCAGCCTTAACCTGCGCGAGGTCATGGGGATGCCTGTGTTGATGGCGGCCCGATGACCTCGCAGGGCAACGGCATTCACATCGGGGTTGAGGCCAAGCAAGAACGTTTGCCCGCGTGACCAGTTTACGCGTTCGCGCCTCCATCGACGGCAACGACCGCGCCGGTCACCATCTTTGCCGCAGGGCTTGCGAGAAATGCGACAACATCTGCGATTTCGCGCGGTTGCGCGAAACGCCCGATCGACGAGAGGCTCCGCTGGAAATCAGCACCTTCGCCATCAGCGGGGTTTGCCTCGGTGTCGGTTGACCCGGGCGCAACGAGGTTCACGGTGATGCCTTGCGGGCCAAGCTCGCGCGACAAGCCACGCGTGAAAGAGAGGAGCGCCGACTTCGACATTGCATAGGCCGTCACGCCCGGAAATGGGACGCGATCTCCAAGGCCCGATCCGATCGAAATGATGCGGCCGCCCTCGGGCAGGTGCGGTATCGCGGCTTGTGCAAAGGCGACCGGCCCGCGCACGTTGACGTCCATCAATTCCTGGAATTTTGCAAGATCAATATCCGCAATTGCTCCGGCCAGTGCGATGGCGGCACTATTGACCAGAATATCGAGACCACCGAGCGTTGCGACGATCTCGCTAACGGCCCGCTTGATGGCGTCGGGATCGGCGCTGTCGGCCTGGATCGCCAATCCACGGCGGCCCAGCTTTTTGATCGAGGATACGACGCTGTCCGCACGCTCGACCGAATTCTGATACGTAATCGCGACGTCCGCCCCGTGTTCGGCCAACGCCAGCGCGATTGCCGCGCCGATCCCTCTGGATCCTCCGGTGACGAGGGCGCGCTTGCCCTTGAGATCAATCATGTTTTGTCCTTTTTTGCTCGATGTCTATGGAACGCCGCATTCGGGTCCAAAGCAGCTGCTTTCAAAATGGTAGCGAGGAAGGCGGTATGTCGCCCTTCTGGCCCTGAAATAGGTCAAGGTGCGAGAAGCAACATCGCGGTCGCGTCAGAAACTTGCGCGATCCGCCAAGTAACAATTTCTAGGCGATGATTTTCTAGACAGATCGCAGGAGAAATTTGTCTTGACGGTCGCCGGATGAATTAAAGCCTTCGGATTTACTTTCTCTCTGGTATGCGCGCGATGACCTTGATCTCGAAAGCGAAACCGGCCAGCCAATTCACCCCAATGGCTGTCCAGTTCGCGTAAGGCGTTTGGGTGAAGTTCCTTTGCCTGACTGCCATGACAGCTGCGAACTGGTTTTCCGGCTCCGTGTGAAATGTCGTGACGTCAACGACATCGTCGAACGTGCAGCCTGCGGCGTCGAGTGTGGCCTTGAGGTTGTCGAAGGCCAGCTGGACCTGACGTTCGAAATCGGGTTCGGGTGATCCATCGCCACGGCTGCCGACTTGCCCCGAAACAAAGAGTAGATCGCCCGATCGGATCGCTGCGGAATAGCCATGCTCTTCGTAAAGAGCGTGCCTGTTTGCTGGAAAAATTGCTTGGCGTTTATTCATTTTTCGTTCGCTTTTCATGGTTGCGGATGGGTGTGATGAAGAAAATTGTTTGAAAGCCCGGCCCCCTTGGCGTCACGCGATGGGTGGCAGGGGCATCACCGAGAGGCAGCTGAACCTGTGCCGTGATCACCTCAGCTGTTCGGGCAGCGGAATGAACTCTGCCTCATCGCCGGGAGGTAGTCGGAAGCGGCCATGCTCCCAGTCGCCCTTGCGCCAGGCCTCTTTTGCTGCGTCGATCTTCTCTTGCGACGATGCGACGAAATTCCACGAAATGTAGCGTGGTCCGTTCATCGTCTCGCCGCCCAGCACCATGAGCCGCGCGCCGGTTTCGCCGGCAGTAAGGCTGATCCGGTCGCCAGGGCGGAACACCATCATCTGCCCTGCGGGGAAGCTGGTCCCGGCGACAAGAATACTGCCCTCGACGACATAGACGCCGCGATCCTCGTGATCGTCGGGCAATGGCAACTTTGCGCCCGCAGCCAGAACCGCATCGGCATAAAAAGTCTCGGTGAAGGTCTTGACCGGGGCGCGTGCGCCCCAGGCC
>NZ_JBFTRC010000202.1:0-24557 GCF_056399325.1 Allobosea sp. 01N443 | reverse complement strand
GCCGATGACGATCGGAAGGCGCAGGAAGCGAACCTTCTCGCAGACCCATGCGAGCAGTAGGATAGCCGGCAGCATGGCCGTCGAGGTCTTGCCGCCGGTATTGATCAGGAAGAGGAACGACAGGCACAGGATCGTCATGCCCGCGATCCGCGACCAGGCATTCATGACGAAGAGGCCGAAGAACGAAGCGACCACCATTGCCGCTGCAGCGCTGTTCTTGTGCGGGAAATGCCCGCGCCACAAACCGGCATTCATCGGCTCGCGCAGCTCGGAAGCCTGATGGATCGCCAGCAGCGGCTTGAACAGGATGCCGTAATAGCTGACCCCCAGCATGATGAGCGTACCGATGCCCAGCGTCTTGGCGAAATGCCTCTCGGAGGCCGGCAGCAGCAGATAGATGCTGGCATTGACCGTCACCATGACGGCGAGAACGGTCCCCTTGATCCCGAGCATGGGGTAGGACGAGATCAGCGAAACCAGGAAGAACCAGGCAAACAGCAGGCCCAACAGCACGCGCGGCTGCAGGATGATGCTGCGCATCGGGTGAAGCAAACCGTAGGCGAGCGTGCCCGCGAACAGCAGCAGCGACACGACTTGGTTCATCAGGTTGGAGTTGCCGGCGCTGGGGTCCAGCACGGCCTCGCCGGTCAGGTCGACGAAGGGATTGAGGGAAATCCAGAAGAACAGGAAGATCGCCATGAACAGGGCGGTGCCGACAGTCTCCCTCAGCTTCTCTCCTCGATCTGCCTCCCCCTTGGCGGCGCTTCCCATGGCCGCCCCTCAAGCAGCCGCGGGCTGCGGGTGACGGATATAGGTCCAGGCCCCACGCGCCAGGGCCGCTGCAATCCCGAGCATAAGGCCCAGCATCACCGCCGCCGCCAGCAGGATCAACGTACGAGGTGGCCAGCTACGCGCCTTGGGCGGCATCGGTGACGAGATCACACGCACATTGCTGGTGTCGATCTGCTGGCGCTCACCGATCTGCTGGGCACGCGCCAGGTGGGTTTCGTAGATCGCCGCCTTGGCGCGCGCGTCGCGCTGTAGATCGCGCAGCTGCACTTCGGCGTCGTTGTCGGTGAAGACGTTCGACTTCCCGTCGCCCGCCTTGTCCTGCAGTACTCTGAGCGTCGTCTGTTCCCTGTTGAAGTCGGCCTTCGCGCCTTCGAAGATGCGGCGGGCTTCGCGGGACAGTGCTCCTTCGAGCACCTGCTGTTCGGATAATGCTGTGATCAGCTGCGGATGGCGCGCGCCAAAGGTCGCCCTGATCGACCCGATCTGCTGCTGCAGCGTATTATACTGCGCTCGCAGACTCGTCATGGTCGCGGAATCGAAGATCGACGCGCTGGCTGCCCGCCGCTCTGCGATCGCTGCACTCATCTGCCTGTAGCGCGATTCCGCCTGAATGAAGCGCTGCTGTGCATCCAGAACCTGCGTATTGAGCTCGCCCGAGAGCCGCGTGCTGACGAGCTCGCCATTATTGGACTGCAGCCCTTTCGCACGCCGGAAATCCTCCACCCTCCGCTCCGCCTCGGTCACGTTGCGGCGCAGCTCATCCAGGCGGTTATTGAGGTTCTTCACCACCCGGCCGGCGCTTTCGGCCGCTGACTGGAAAAGCTCGGCCTCGAAGGCTTCGACAATCGCGTTGGATATCGCGACAGCCTTCTCGGGGTCTTCCGCCCAGAGCTTCATGACCACGACGAAGGAGCGCTCCTCGCGCCGCGCCTCGACCCGTTCGGCCAACGCACGCATCACGGCAAGGCGATTGTCCTGACTGGCATCCCTGGACGAGATCAGGCTCCTGAGCGCCGACAGATAGCCAGGCTGCACGAACTCCGGATCATTGGTCAGGTCGAGCCGGTCTATGACCCGTGCCAGGACGTTGCGCGAGGTCAGGACCCTGAGCTTGCTCTCGACCTCGAGCAGTTGTGCATCACGCTGCGGATTGGTCGTGAAGACGTCGTCCCGGACGACGTTCAGGTTCGAGGGATCAATGAGGATATCGGTGTAGACGGTATAACGAGGCGGCGTCGTCACCGCATAGACCAGCGCCGTGGCGACGCAGATGACGATGGCGGCAACGATCATGCCTATTCCCCGCCGCAGCCAGACGAGGATGTCGTCGGCCCCGACATCGGCGAGCAAGCGGAGACGGGCAATCGGGCTTCCACTCCCGAATGAACCTTGCGCCCGGCTCGACTGCGGGGAGTGAGACGACGGATCGGAGCGTGCGCCAGAAGACGAGGCTGCATCATCGCGCAGCGATTCCGAGCGAATCCGGGAATGGCCTGTCGGCAGAGGCGCTTGTCGCTGCTCCGACTCCTTCGGCCCGTACATCCGCTTCGCCCTCAGCACGCAACTCTAGACGGAAGAGACGCGCCTATCCCCCGTAAACATGCCCTAGGGGTATGCTCCGGCCCTGAATTTTACGTTAATCGCAACGAGAACACCGCATCCGGGAACGACAATCCGGCCCTCGATCTTGCGGCAAAGTCCAGCTGCGTCATCAGATCCCTTGGGACGTCGATCTTCGGCCTTGATCCGAAGTCTAATCAAGAACTTGGGGCTTTGCCGGGTGCTTCGAAATTTACCATTCGCATGGATATCCCCAAGCGTTAACGCTTGCTCGCCCAGGATTGGCTATAGTTCAACCGGACACGAAGGACTTGGAAGCATCTCGGCATGTGCGGATTTGGGGGCTATTTCGGCGCGGTCCGGGATGGGAGGGAACTCCTTGAACGGATGACGGCCGCGATTGCGCATCGCGGTCCCGACGAGCAAGGGCTCTTCACGGCGAAGGACGCAGGTCTCGGACATGCGCGACTGTCGATCGTCGGCCTGGGGGATGGCCAGCAACCGATGTCCGATGCGACGGGTGAACTGACGATCGCCTTCAACGGCGAGATCTTCAACTATGTCGAATTGCGCGAGCAGCTGCGCGCAAAGGGGCGCCGCTTCCGGACGTCGAGCGACACCGAGGTGATCCTGCATCTCTATGAGGAGATGGGCGAGGATTGCCTGTCCGTCCTCAATGGCGATTTCGCCTTCGCGCTCTGGGATGGCCGGCGCCGCCGCATGGTTCTGGCCCGGGACCGCATGGGCGTCCGGCCGCTGTTCTATACAAGGCAGGGCGATCGGTTCTATTTCGGCTCAGAGGTCAAGGCGCTTCTTCAGGTCCCGGGCGTGAGTGCAGAGATCGATCCCGTCGCCCTCGACCAGATTTTCACATTATGGGCGCCGATCGCGCCGCGCACGGCCTTCCGCGACATCTTCGAGCTGGAACCAGCGCATCTCATGATCGTCCAGGAGGGCAGCGTCTCGACGCGGCCTTATTGGAGCCTGGATTATCCCGACCGGGATGCGCCATCCCGGCACACCGATGAACGCGCTGCGGCAGAGGAACTGCGCGCCCTGCTGACCGAGGCGACCCGGATTCGCATGCGGGCCGATGTCCCGGTCGGCTCCTATCTCTCAGGCGGGCTCGATTCCTCGATCACCTCTGCGCTTGCTGCGGGCATGGCGCCTGGCGGCCTCAGGACTTTCTCCGTCACCTTCGACAGCGCCGAGCATGACGAAAGCGCCTTCCAGATGGAAATGGCCCGGGCACTCGGGACGCAGCACAGTTCCGTCGCCTGCGGCGAGGGCGACATCGCCGCGGTCTTTCCCGACGTGATCCGCTTCACCGAGCGGCCGATCCTCAGAACCGCACCTGCCCCGCTTTTCAAACTCTCCGGCCTGGTGCGCGAGGCCGGGCTGAAAGTGGTGCTGACGGGTGAAGGCGCGGACGAGGTCTTTGCCGGCTATGACATCTTCAAGGAGGCCCGGGTTCGGCGCTTCTGCGGCAGGCAGCCCGGCTCCCGGATCAGGCCGCACCTGTTTCGCAAGCTCTATCCCTATCTGCCTGGCCTCAGGCAACAATCCGCAGAATATCTCGCATCGTTCTTCGGGGCGAACGGTGCGGCACTCGACGATCCGCTGTTCTCGCATCGGCCGCGGCTCGACGGCACGGCGGCAACGAAGCTGTTCTTCTCGGGCGACCTGCGTGCCACGCTATCGGGCTATGACGCGGCCGAGGAACTCGCTTCGCGTCTGCCGGAGGCCTTCAGCCGCTGGCACCCCTTGCATCAGGCGCAGTATCTGGAGGCCCGCTTCCTTCTGCCGGGCTATATCCTGTCCAGCCAGGGCGACCGCATGGCGATGGCCCATGGCATCGAGGGGCGTTTCCCCTTCCTCGATCATCAGCTGGTCGAGTTCGCCGCCGGGCTTCCCCCCGAGATGAAGCTGAAGGGGCTTGTCGAGAAGCACATCCTGCGCGAGGCGACCAAGGACCTGCTGCCGCCCTCGATCAGCCGACGGGCAAAGCAGCCCTATCGCGCGCCGGACAGTCACTCCTTCGTCGGAGCGGGTGCTGCCGATTATGTCCGGGCAGCCATGGGCGAGGCGCAGGTCGCAGCCGGCGGCCTGTTCAATCCCAAGGCCGTGGCAAAGCTGCACGAGAAATGCAGCGCGCGCCCAGCCTCCGGCTTTCGCGACAACGCGGCCTTTGTCGGCATCCTCTCGACGCAGCTCTGGCTGCAGACATTCACCGGCACGAGCGGCCGCAGATCAGAGGCCGCCTGAAACCGGCCGGGAAAGGAACAGACATGAGCGACACAATCAGGGACAGCGTGAAGGCCTTCGTCGTCGAGAACTTCCTGTTCGGCGATACCAGCCATGAGCTCGCCGGTACGGCGTCGCTGATCGAGAACGGCGTCATCGATTCCACCGGGGTGCTCGAGCTCGTGGCCTTCATCGAGGATCGCTACGGGATCACCGTGGCCGATGCCGATATCGTGCCCGCAAACCTGGATTCGCTTGATCGCATCTCGGCTTTCATCGCGTCGAAAGTATCCGCTCCGGTCACGGCGTAACGATTAGGGGCGGAGCAACAGGCTCATGCGGATCGAGCAATTCCTCGTCACGAACGCCGCCGCACAGGCTGCGAAAACGGCGCTGGTCACCGACCAGAGGCGGCTGCGCTATGACGAGCTGGATGATCTTTCCAGCCGGCTGGCCACCACGCTCGCCGCAAGCGGCGTGAAGCGGGGCGACCGCGTCCTCGTCTTCATGGACAATTGCTGGGAAGCCGCCGTCTCGATCTTCGCGGTTCTCAAGGCCGGCGCGACCTTCAGCCCGATCAACGCCTCGACCAAGGCCGACAAGCTGGCCTATGTCATCGGCGATTGCGAGGCCGCCGCGATCCTGACGCAGGCGAAACTGTTGCCGGTTGTGACGCAGGCGCGCGCGTTGGTCCCAGGGCAGGCGCTCTTTGTCGCTTCGACGCAGTCGCCGGCCGGCCGGCCGCTCGAAGGCGCGGTGTCCTTCGAGGATTGCCTGAAGGGCTCGCCCGCTTCAGTCGGTCATGGCGGCATCGATATCGACCTTGCCATGCTGATCTACACCTCGGGCTCCACGGGCCGGCCCAAGGGCGTGATGATGACGCATCGCAATATCGATGCGGCGGCCGACTCGATCACGACCTATCTGCGCAATACGCCCGACGACATCATCCTCAACGTCTTGCCGCTGGCATTCGACTACGGCCTTTACCAGTTCCTCATGGCGATGAAGCTTGGGGCGACCCTCGTCCTGGAAAAGTCCTTCGCCTTCCCGCAGGCGATCTTCGAGCGCATTCGCACTGAGAATGTCACTGGTTTTCCGCTCGTGCCGACGATGGCCGCGATGATCCTGCAGATGCGCGATCTCGAGCCGGGGTTCCTGCCGAGCCTGCGTTATCTCTCGAACACGGCCGCAGCCCTGCCGCCCGCCCACATCGCTCGACTGCGTGAACTGTTCCCCGGCGTACGGCTCTATTCGATGTACGGCCTGACGGAATGCAAGCGCTGCACCTATCTGCCGCCGGAAGAACTCGACCGCCGGCCGGGCTCGGTCGGGATCGCCATTCCCAACACCGAGGCGCTGGTCGTCGACGATGAGGGCAACCGCGTGGCTCCGGGCGTGCCGGGCGAGCTGGTGATCCGCGGCCCGCATGTCATGCAAGGGTATTGGCGCAACGAGGCGGCAACGGCACAGATGCTGCGCCCAGGGCCGAACCCCTGGGAGAAGCGCCTCCACACCGGCGATCTCTTCCGGACGGACGAGGAGGGCTTCCTCTATTTCGTCGGCCGCAAGGACGACATCATCAAGACGCGCGGCGAGAAGGTCGCTCCGAAGGAAGTGGAAGCGGTGCTGCACGGCCATCCCGGCATCGCCGAAGCGGTGGTGATGGGCGTGCCCGACCCGGTGCTCGGCCAGGCCATTGCCGCCCTCGTCGTCCTGTCGGATGCGAGCCTGAGCGAGCGGGACATCATTCGCCACTGCGCTGTCCATCTCGAGGATTTCATGGTGCCGCGGATCATCGCGTTCCGCACCGAACTGCCGAAGACGGATACCGGAAAGGTCAGCCGCAGRCTGGCCGCCGAAACGCTGGGAGCAGCGGAATGAACCTCCCCCCTGCCCCGAGCTTGCTCGCCTTCTCGGCTGCCACGCTGACGATCGACAACGCCGCGGAGACGGAGCGGATCGTCGCCGAACTGCGTGGGCAGTTGCGCGGCATGCGTAAGCGCGGGCTCGTGCTCGGCCTGTCCGGCGGCATCGATTCCAGCGTGTCCGTCGCGCTGGCGGTCCGCGCCGTCGGCGCCAAGAACGTCTTCTGCCTGTTCATGCCGGAAAACGATTCCGATCCTGAAAGCCTCCGGCTCGGCCGGCTGGTCGCCGACACGTTCGGGATCGAGGCTGCGGTCGAGGATATCGGCCCGACGCTGCAGGCCATGGGGTGCTATGAACGACGCGACGGCTTCATCCGCGAGCTCGTACCCGCGTATGGGCCGGGTTGGGCGTCCAAGATCGTCATCGCCAACTCGCTCTCGGGCGACGGCTACAACATCTCGTATCTGGTCGTTCAGGACCCCGAAGGCCGGCAGACGAAGCTACGCATGCCGCCTGCCGTCTATCTCGGCATCGTCGCCGCCACCAACATGAAGCAGCGCACGCGCAAGCAGATCGAATATTATCACGCCGACCGGCTGAATTTTGCCGTGCTCGGCACGCCGAACCGGCTCGAATATGATCAGGGCTTCTTCGTGAAGAACGGCGACGGTGCCGCCGACGTGAAGCCGATCGCCCATCTCTACAAGAGCCAGGTCTATGCATTGGCGGCTCATCTCGGCATCCCCGAAGAGATCCGCAGGCGGCCGCCGACGACCGACACCTACACCCTCGAGCAGACGCAGGAGGAGTTCTACTTCTCGCTGCCCTATGACCGCATGGATCTGTGCCTCTACGGGCTCAATCAYGGCCTCACCGCCGAAGAGGTCGGCACTGCCACCCAGTTGACGGCCGTCGAGGTCGAACGGGTCTGGGCCGATATTGCAGCCAAGCGCAAGGCGACCCGCTACCTGCACCTGGGGCCGCAGCTCGTGCGCCCGGTGGACGAGATCGCACATTGAGGCCAGCGCACCGGCGGCGGCCTGTCCGCCTTCGGTGCGCGAAAACTAGTCGAAGCTGCCGCCGTTCAGGCGGTTMCAATGCTCGCCCGCCAAGCCGTTCAGGAAGCCCTGCCCGTTGCGGAAGGCCTGAACGAGCTCCTCATCGGGCGAATGCACGACTGTCGATGCGATGTGGGTGAAGGCAATGCGCCGGCCCAGCATGGCTTCCAGCAGCGCGGGCTGCGTGCGGCCGCGCAAGCCGGCAACGCCGCGTGTCGCCGCGTGACCGATCAGGCAATCGATGACCGGGCCTGCCTGCCCTGGCCTGGCAAGAACCTGAAGGACGCGCGCGATCCGCCCCGGGCGGGCGTGATAGAGAAAGGCGCCGATCGGCGCCCCGCTGGCCGAGGTGACCGACGCATACACCGCCTCGCCATAATCGGGCTTCTCGGACGCCTCGGCGACGATATGGGCGAGTTGTTCGCCTGACCAATCCGGACGCAGCGCGAACTGCTCCGTCAGCGGAGCGACAAGCGCGGCAAAGCCGGGCTGATCGATTTCGGCGACCTTGAGACCACCTTTGACATGCCAGTTTTCCGGCACGCCCGACCAGCGCAGATCATTGTCCTGCATCCTGCCGCGCAGATAGCGATCGAGTCCCCGGGAGACCGGGTTCAGCAGCCGCACCGCACCGATCCGGCTCGCTGCCAGATCCAGCATGAAGGCCGATGGCCGGATGATGCGGACCCAGTCCAGGCTGTACTGCGGCAGGGTGATCCCGCGCAGCCTCGTCCACATCTGCGCAGAGATCTCGCTGGCGGTTTCACTGAACGAGAGATCCTGCGGCCCGGCGAGAAAGGTCTTGAGCAGCCGCGCGCCGGCCATCGGGTCGCTCACCCGCCGCTCGACCATCAGGGAACCGCAGATCGCCGCGCGCAGCTTGCGGYGGCCGTGAATCATCGGCAGCATATTGACGCCGACGAAACCCGAAATGTCGCCCTCACCAGACACATGGACGAGGGGGGCGATCTCGGGATCGCAACCCGGCGCTTCGAGATAGTGTCGACGCAGATAGGTCGCGAGCGTGGGAGGCGGAGGCACGCCGCGATCCCGGAATATCCTTTGAAAGAGCCCCGTAACCGCCGGGATATCGGCGGYGCCCAGCGGGCGGATCTCGCTCATGCCGGTCGGCCTGTCGCTTCGGACGTTGCCTGCCCGAACTCCGGGAGCTTGCGGACAAGGGCAACCCGCGGCGTTCCCGCCTCATTCGCGGCGAAGGTCATGGATTCGTAGGCCTTGGTCCTGGCAATGAGCGCCGCCGCTTGCCTATCCTGGCCCTCGCCGAATTCGAACAGCAGCCAGCCGCCCGGCTTGAGGAAGGCTACGGCATCCCGGATCACGCGCTGGTGGATCGATATGCCATAAGGGCCGCCGTCAAAGGCTTCGCGCGGCTCGGCCTCGAGCAAATGGGCGCTCTCCCCCTCAAGGCGCGACGTGGAGATATAGGGCGGGTTGCAGACGATCAGGTCGACGGCCCCCTCCAGGCCATCGCCTGCGAGAGCGGAGAACAGATCTCCCTGCCTGATGGTGACACGGTGCTGAAATGTCAGGCGCTCCGCGTTTCGGCGGGCGAGCTCGACGGTGCTGTCGGTCAGATCAGCGGCCCAGACGCGCGCCGACTGAATCTCGGCTGCGATCGCCAGAGCGAGATTGCCCGAGCCACAGCACATGTCGACCACGATCGGCTCGGCAGCGGCCCGTTCGCGAAGGATCGCGACTGCTCTCTGGCCGAGGAGTTCGGTTTCCTGGCGCGGCACGAGAACGTCAGGCGCCAGCTCCAGGCTCACCCCCATGAAGCGATGCAGGCCGGGCCGGGGCTTGCCGTCGAAATCCAACACTGTGCGCGGCATGAACGCCCCTTCCCTTGCTGAGCGCCTTATTCATCCGCGAAAAACTATGGCGGTCAGGTAAACGGAGGCTGAAATGAAGTGAACGGAGGGTGTTAACCGCACAATCATTTCTGCGTGTTACTGGCCGTATTGTCGATGGTGGACGCCACCGAGTGCCGCTATCTCGGTTGTTGTCAAAGGCAGGACCGGATGGCTTCGGATAACGCGAAAGGATCGAGTCATCGCAGAGCGTTTCTGCCTATGCTCGTGTCCTATGCCGCGTCAGGCGGCAGCCTCGTCATCAGTTCCGCCGCACAGCTTCTGACCTTCGCCATCCTGGCCCGTTGGCTCGGCGTCCACGAGTTCAGCCTCTTCGTCGCCATCACCGCGATTTCGAACATCGCGGTCCATATGTGCGGGCTCGGCGCCATGGAGTGCCTGGTTCGCCGCGTGGCGCGCGACCGGGCGATCTATCCGGACATGCTTGGCCACAACATCATCCTGACGGCCGCCAGCGGTGTGTTCCTGGTCCTGCTCGGGGCGGTGGCTCTGCCCTTTTTCTTCACGCTCTCCAGCGATCCGGCGACGAATGTCGCAGTGATCACCCTGATGCTCGTCACGAATATCATGCTGGTCCGCATCATGAGCTGCCGCTCGGGCTCTATTTCAGCATTCCCTTCATCCTGCGGGCGATCCGGCAGAACGCCGACCTGCTCGTGCTCAGCCTCGTCGCGACAGCCGAAATCGTGGCGAGCTACAGCGTGGCGCGACGGATGCTGGAAAGCAGCTATCTCTCGGTCGAGGCGCTCAATCGCCTGGTCTACCCGGGTTCGGCCAAGGCGACGGCGGCTGGCCTGCAGCACGCCCTGCCCCGCGTCAGGAAGGTTTTCATTGCAGCCACGGCGATCAGCATCGCGGCGGCGATCGCCGTCTTCGTGCTGGCGCCGGTCCTGCCCTATCTGTTCGGCAAGGACTATGTCTCGCTCGTCTCCTTCGTCAGGGCTCTCTGCTGGGTGGTGATACCGCTGGCGATGTGGTCCGTGGCGGTTGAGGCGCTCGGAGCGTCGGGCCACYAGCCGACCCGCGCCGCGGTCATGGGACTTGGCAGCGTCATCGGCGCCGCGGTTGCCGCCTGCGCGACCTGGTATGCCCCGCCCACCGGGACTTTCGTTTCATTCTACGTGATCGAGATCGCCATGGTGGCTGCGGCCTGGGGGGCACTCCTGCATGTCGTGAACAGGGACAGGGAGGAGGCGCGCAAGCAAGGTCTCTCTGCGGGGATCGCGCATGGACGCTGACCTGCAACAGAATCTGCAGTCATCCCTCCCGACCAATGGCGAGGAGAGCCCTCCGCGCGGCTGTGGCGTCCGCCCGATGACGAAGCGCGATATCCCAATCATCGCAAGACTGTTCAGCAAGACCTTCCGTAGCCACAAGAGCGAGGTCGCGCCGGATCTGGAAGGATATCTTGAGACGGTCTTCTTCGGCAGCCCGCATTACCGGCCGGAGCATGGCAGCATCGTCTATGACAGTGCTGCCGGCAACGTTGCCAGCGCGATCCTTGCCCTTCCCATGGAATTCACCGTCCATGGTCGCCCGATCATCGCCAAGGTTCTCTGCGCCTTCATGGCGGATGGGAAGGAGGGCGCGGCAGGAGCGGCGCGCCTTGCCCGGCAGATGCGCGCGGCCCGGCAGGATCTCTGCTTCTCCGACAACGCCTCGCCGGTCAGCGCCGATCACTGGGTTGCCGGAGGCGGTGTGGTTCTGCCGGTACAGAGCCTCGAATGGCAGCGCACGTTCCGGCCGCTTGCTGCCGGGGCCATCGCGTGGAGCCGCTACGTGCCGCTGTCGCGGTCCCCTGGCGTCCTGCGCCTTCTCGGCCTGTTCGATGGCCTGCTGCGCCGTCGAAGGCGCTCGCTGGTCCCGGCCGCGGCGGCGGGCTGCCGGACGATCAGTGCCAGTCCGGAGGAGTTCTTCCGCTGCGCCGGCCCGATGATGGAACGCTTTCCAATCCGGCCGGTCTGGTCAAAGCCCGAGTTCGACTGGCTCGTCGGCGTCGCCGCGCTGAATCAGGGCCTCGGCTCCCTGCAGTACAGGACCGTGATCGCCGAGGACGGCCGCGTGATCGGCGCCTTCCTCTTCTTCGGCAAGACGGGTCGGGAAGCCAACGTCCTGAACCTCCTATGCGCGGCGGGCCACGAGTTTGACGTCACCGGCCAGATGTTTGCGCATCTGGACGCAGAGGGCTATGCCCAGGCGAACGGGATGGCGCAGCCATTCCTGATGAACGCAATATCGCGGCAGCGCTGGCTGTCTTTCAAGCACCGCGGCTATTTCTGCCTTGTCACGCGCCATGCCGAGATCAAGGACGCCACGCTCCGCAACGAGATCTATTTCGGCGGCCTTGCATCGGAAAGCTGGAGCAGGCTGCTCACGGATTTCTGACGTCGTGGCGCTCGTATCGACACTGGAGGCCCGATTGGCCGTTTCGATCATCATCAAGACCCTGAACGAAGAGAAGCGCATCGCCGCGACGATCGAGAGCGCGCTGGCGGCGCTTGGCGACCTGCAGGGCGAGGTGGTCATCGCGGATAGCGGCTCGTCCGACCGCACCGTCGAGATCGCGTCAGGCTACCCGGTCGTGATCGCCCAGATCGTTGCGCCGGCGCGGCCGAGTTGCGGGATCGGGCCCCAGCTCGGCTTCCAGCATTCCCGCCACGAGTACATCTGCCTGATCGACGGAGACATGCTGGTCGATGCCAGCTTTCTCGATGCTGCCATCCGTTTTCTCGTCGAGAACCCTGCCGTGGCCGGCGTGACCGGACATGTCGAGGAGATGCTGGTCTCCAATCTCGAATACGCGAGACGCGTGCAGCGCAATGGACCCGAGAACAGAACCGGCCCGATCGACCGGATGAATGGTGGCGGGCTCTACCGGCGCAGCGCGATCGAGCAGGCCGGCTATCTCTCGGACCGCAATCTGCATGGCCATGAGGAGATCGATCTCGGCATCCGCCTGCGGAGCCGCGGATGGAAACTGCATCGGCTCGACCGCCGCTTCGTCCAGCATTTCGGCCATACGCTCAATTCCTACAGGCTCCTGACGAGGCGCTGGAAGAACAAGTATCTGCATGGTGCCGGCGAATTGCTGCGCGCGTCGCTCGGCAAACCCTATTTCTTCCAGCTCCTGCGCGAACTCCCCGAGCTCAAGCTATGGAGCGCGGTCTATCTCTGGTGGGGGCTCTCCATCGCGATCCTGCTGTTCCTGCCCGACAAGGCGTTGGCTCTCGGGCTGGTCCTCGCGGTCTTTGCCGGCATCGTCGCGTTGATGAGCCTTCGCAAGGGTGGGCTCGGGATGGGGCTCTACACCGTTGTCGCCTGGTTCTTCCACGCCGCAGCGCTGCCTGTGGGCTTCCTGCGGCGGCGGCGGYCCCCTGCCGCGCCGATCGAGAGCCGCATCATCCATGAACCGGCGAGAACGGCCGCCTGACGGGCGCAGCCGAGCCACGAACACCTCAGGAAAGCTCCCTTCATGACCGACGACACTGTGGAGAAGACCGTTTCGCTCTGGGACCGGATCGTGCATTCCTCGTCGGAATATTTCCGGAGGAGGCGCGGCGGCTTGTTTCGGGAGACCATCCCCGAATTCACCTCGCTCAAGGTCTGCGACGTCGGCGGCTCCAGGCACTTCTGGGAAAAGCTCGACCCGGCCGACGTTCCCAAGGACCTGACGCTGGTCAACATCCGCGACGACGGCCAGGCGCGCTCGTTCACCGGCTCGTTCGGCGATGTGAAGGTCATCGTCTATGACGGAGACCGCCTTCCCTTCGAGGACAAGTCGTTCGACGTGGCGGTGTGCAACTCGGTGATCGAGCACGTGCCGCCGGCCAAACGAGCCAATCTCGTGCGCGAGATCAACCGCGTCTCGAACTACTACTTCATCCAGACGCCGGCCTTCGTCTTCCCAATCGAACCGCATTTCTTCTGCCCAGCCCTCCACTGGCTGCCGCGTCCGCTCGCCCGCCATGCCGTCAGGCTGTCGCCGTGGCGCTTCCTGTCCAAACCCTCCGAGGAGCACATCCGGGAGTATTTCGAGGAGATTCAGATCCTGACCTTGAAGGAGTTCCGCTCCTATGCGCCTGGGGCGAATCTGGTCCGGGAGAAGATCGCAGGCCTCACCAAATCCTACATCCTGCACGGCCCGTCGCGGCCCTGAAGGCGCAGCGGGATCGTCCAGGGTTCGCCGGATAGGGATTGGTCGGCATGAAGAGACTGCTTTCCTCATTGGCTGCGGTGCTGGCGCTTACCGCCAACGCGCCTTGCGCCATCGCCGCCGACCAATGGTTGCCCGTTCGCGAAGTGTCGCTGGAGATCCGCCCCGGCAGCCCGCTCGACTTCTCCGCGCTCCTGCCCAGCCGGGCGATCGGGCCAAAGGGCTCCATCGGCGCGGGCCAGCGGGTGGTGGCGCGGCAGGACGGCCGTCTCGCCCTCGCCCAGGCGCCCGAAGAACCGGAACGCCTGTTCTGCGCCTCTCTGGCATGGAGCCCTGCCTCGGGCGGCTTCCCTGATCGCGCCGGGGCCGACCGCTACGCAGAGCAGCTCGCGCGCCACGGCTACAACATCGCCCGGCTAACCTTCCTTGACGCATCGCTGATGTCTGGCCGCGGCAAGGATTTCGATTTCGACCCCGACACGCTCGACCGCATCCATTATCTGCTCGCCGCGCTGAAGCGGAACGGCATCTACTGGATCATTGACGGAATGACCTCGTGGCGCGGCGCCTATGGCGGCTATGACGACCGCTGGGATCCAGCCGGCAACCTCAAGCTCGCACTGCATCTCGACGACGCCGCCCTCGCCCATTGGAAGACCTTCACCGAAAAATTCCTCGCACGGGTCAATCCCCATACAGGCATCGCGCCGATCCATGACGATGCGCTGGCGCTGGTCATCCTGGTCAATGAGAACGGCATCGAGTTCGAGGGCGTCGTGCAGGACCGGCCCGGCAAGCCACCGTATGACGCGATGCTCGGGACGGCCTTCAATCGCTGGCTGGCGAAGYGCTATGCGTCGACGGCTGCTCTTTCGAAGGCCTGGGGCGGGCTCGGCTGGACCGAGCGACTGGAGAATGGCTCGATCGCACTGCCCGGCAACCGTTACGCCGATAGCGCGCGCATGCGCGACCTGCAGGCCTTCTTCATCGAGGTCGAGACCGAATCCGCCGCAAGGATGAGCCAGGCGCTACGCACACTTGGCTACAAGGGCCTGATCAGCACCTACAATAACTGGCCGACGATCCAGACCGCCCTCAGCAGGCGTGGCCTCGAAGCCGTGACGATGAATACCTATCACGACTGGATCGGGGGCTATGCGCCCGGCAGCAAGCTGCTCCAGCAGAGCTCGGTCGGCGACGGCGCCAATGCGATGCGTATGATCGCGGCGGCGCGCTGGCTCGGAAAACCGTTCATCGTCAGCGAATACGATCACCTGTTCTGGAATCGCTATCGCTACGAGGGCGGGCTCGTCTTTCCGGCCTATGCCGCACTGCAGGGCTGGGACGTGCTCTGCCGGCACGCCCACGGCCCGATCATTCTCGCCTATGGCGAGCCCTATCCGCACAAGCGGGCCATGCTGCCCTACGCGATCGCACTCGACCCCGTGGCCCGCGCCGGCGAGACCCTCTCCGCACTCCTGTTCAGGCGCGGCGATGTCTCCACCTCCCGGATCACGATCCCGTTCGCGGTTCGCGGCGAGGATGATCTCGGCCCGGACATGYAGGCCCGCGAGCCTGAGAAACTGACGGATCTGGCTCTGGTCGGGCGGATCGGATTGCAGGCCGCCGACCGCATCGGCGAACAGATCGCAGTCCTTCAGCCTCGGGACGCCAATCGCGCGGCTGCGATCATCGACAGGCTGAAGAAGAGCGGCGCGCTCCCGCAAGGAAATGCCACCGATATCGCGGCGGGGCTCTACCAGAGCGACACCGGCGAGATCGTCCTGAGCCGCCCAAGCCGGCAGCTGCGCGTTTCGACGCCCGCGACGGAGGCCCTCGCCTTCTCCGCGCAGAGCCTGCCGGCCAGGCTGGGAACGATGAGCGTCGACGCCGCGGAGGGTGACGGCCTCGTCGCCCTGGCCTCGCTCGACAGGCCGGCCTCCCTCGCCAAGGGCAGCCGCTTCCTGCTGATCTTCGCCACCGATGCCCGCAACACCGGCATGACCTTCCGCGACCGGCAGGAGAAGGTCATCGAGGATTTCGGGCGTCTTCCGGTCCTGATCCGCAAGGGGCAGGTCGATCTGCGGATCAACAGGACGGCGCCGCGATGGCAGCTCTCACCTGTCTCTCTCGACGGAACGGTGAAACCGCCGATCACCCGTGGCACAGGCCCGGTTTCCTTTCGCCTGTCGAACGATCTCCCGACCGGCCCGRCGACTTATTTCCTGCTGGAGCTCATGGAAAGCTGACGGCGCTGCCGAGCCCGCTGGCCCTCGATGCCGGCCGCCTCTCTGGTTCGAGAGTGGCGCCCGGACCTGAAACCGCTCTTCGCCGGGCTCAACTTAGCTGGCCACGACATCCTGACGCACCGGCCGTACAAGCACCGTCTGGTCCTCGCAACGGGAGGCTCGCGCGGTCCGTCGCTGCCCTTGCTCTTCAGTGTTGTTTCGGGCAGGTTTCATGGTGTTGCAGACATGAATACTGGCTGAAATCGGCAGGAGAGCGTGAACGACACGCGCCCTGACGTCTGGAATGCCGTTCGGATCTGGGAGTCTGGTGCCCCGCCCTATGGACAGAACACTTCAAGACGGCCTGATGATTCTTGAAGCCTTGGCCAAGAGCGATCAGCCGAGGAGCGTTCGTGATCTGGCGGAGCAGACCGAACTGGGCGAAAGCCACGTTCAAAGCGCTTTGGCCGTCTTTGAGCATGCGGGCTATCTCGCCCGCGAGCCCGACACTGGGCGGTGTGGGCTATCACTGAAATTGTGGGGGCTGGGTGTCGGCCTGTTCGCCCGACTTGAGCTGAAGCGGGAAGCGCAGCGCCACCTCTCCGAACTCGCCCTGCGCACGCGCGAGACCGTGCACCTGTCGGTCCTCGCTGGGGCCGATGTGATCTATATCGATAAAATCGATAGCCCCGAGCCGCTTCATGCCAGCTCCGATGTCGGCGGCAAGGCTCCGGCCCACGCGGTTGCGATCGGAAAGGCGATTCTCGCGTTTCAACCCTCGCATGTCATCGAAGAGATTGGGCGAAATCTTCTCGCCTTCACGCCAAGGACCATCAATAGCCTTGAAGGGCTCGAGCACGAACTGTCAGCGGTCCGCTCGCAGGGCTATGCCGTCAACCTCGGCGAATGGCGCGGCGCCGTCTATGGATTGGCGGCCCCGATCAGGCGCGCCGACGGCGTGGTCGAGGCTGCGGTTGGCGTATCGGGGCCATCGACCCGGCTGACACCCGAGATGATCAAGCTCATGGCGGAGCAGGTCATGGAGGCCGCAGACGAGATATCGCGCGGGCTCGGCTATTCTGGGACCGGGCGGTAGCACCCTATACGGAGCGGACACTGTTCGAGCGAATCAGGCAGAAGGACCGCGACTGCCTCCCCGATCATGCCCGCCTCATGACGGCACGCCCTCGCCGAGCGCTTCATCCGCGGTCACTCATTCCATAGGCCAATACCCCCGGCGGAGAGCCTCTACGTCCTGGGAAATGGGAGCTTCTGCTCGTACGAAGGGGCCGATCGCCTTTCGCGAACACAAAGTGACGTCGTCTGCGTCGTCCACTTGCGCCCTCGGTTGAATCGCTGCTCGCTGGCGCAAGTGCCGGCGATCCACTAACAAACAGCGCAGGCCACGCATTGGGAGCAGGATAGCCGGCGATGGCGGATTCGAATGTTTTCAGGCGTCGCGTGTATCACATCGGCGGCTACGATCATGCGCAGCCCGCGGTCGTGCATGGTCGCTTTGTCAGGGAAACGCGACGTTTTGAGCGTGCGTGGGCGGCCGCCGTGGTTTCGTCGGAGCCTACCAACAGCGATGACGTCTCGACCTGGCAAGTGCTCACGACCGGCCCCAACTGGCGGGTCGAAACCGAGTATTGCGCAATCAGATGGGACGATGTGGTGGAGGCCACGAACAGGCGCCCGATATGGTGGCGCATTCCTCAGGGCCTCCTCGCCTTCGTCGATTTTATCGTGGCCGGAGCGCTCTGGGGCTATCTGCGCGCCAGTTGGCGCTACGCGATGTTCTTCCTCTATCCATTCTTGATTCTGGCGATCATTGCTGCGTTTTCGCTTGCTGGCGGGGTGGCCCTGGCGCGAGCCACCGACTCCAGCGCGATTGGAGCACTGGCAGCAATCGGCGCCTTCCTCCTCTTGTTTCTCGCCGCCGATCGTTGGGTTTATCTGGGGCTTCATCGAGCTCGGGCTCGAGGAGCAGGACGACCGTCCTCGCCTCACGTTTCTGTCCGTAGGATCGTCGACCCTCAAGATCGGGCTTCATCGCGCCGCCCGTCGTTTCCGCGCCGCGGTCGAGCGCGTGAGCGCCTGCCGCGCCGTGTTCTGGGCCGACTACCAGGCGCGCTCGGACGTGATGAATTTCTACCGGGCCGATCCTCTGCCGCTGATGGGTCTGGCCGCCACGGGCTCACCGATCATTCGCAGCGTCAGCATCAGGCGCATGATTGATCCGGCCCGCTATCCCCGCATTCGCAAGAACTGGTACCGGATGCATTGCCAGTTCGTCAGGGGCAATGATCGGCGCGCGCCGTATGATTATTTCATGTTCGTCTGCGGGCCGCTCTTTGCAGAACAACAGGTCAATGCCAAGGAAGGTGCCATGCAAGCACTCGATGCCGACGGTCGATTTCTCGTTTCCCCCTCCCCGGCCCTGACGGGCGATCACAGCACCGAGGTCGCCAAGCGATGACCCTGAGCATCGCCAAAGCGATCTACGCCCTGCTTGCCGTTGGCTGGTACATCATCCGCATTCCACATGAGCGACGCGCCCGCCGGACCCCGGTTTCCCGGAGCGCCCGCGGGTTGCGGGAAATCATCCTGCTGAGCATTTCGTTCACGGGCCTTGGACTCTTGCCGTTCATCTATGTCGCGACCGGATTCCCGCGCGTTGCGAACTACCCGTTCGAGCCGGCTCTCGCCTGGCTCGGAGCCTTCGCCACGATCGCGGCGCTCATCCTGTTCCACCTCACGCACCGGGCTCTCGGCCGCAACTGGTCCGTGTCTCTGGATCTCCGCGAGAGCCATCGGCTCGTGACGGAGGGCGTGTACCGCTATGTCCGGCACCCCATGTATTCGGCGTTCTGGCTGTGGGCGATTGCCCAGGCTCTCCTGCTGCCCAACTTTATCGCCGGGCTGTCCGGCCTGGTCGGTTTTGGAACGTTGTACTTCTTCCGCGTCGGCCAGGAAGAGCGCCTGATGCTCGATGCGTTCGGTGCGGAATATGGCGACTACATGGCGCGGACCGGGCGCGTCATGCCAAGGTTCCACGCCTGAGGGCAAGGTCACAGTCTCGCGACCTACGCGCGCAGAGGGCTCCGTCGCTCTGGCTCMCAAGAGGGTGAAGCGGCGGAGAACGCCGGATCTGCCCAGGCATTCTGCCGAGTACTCCGCAAGGGAACCGCCTTTGCGATCGGCCCGGTCAACCGAGTGATGAAGGTCAGGTGACATACCGATGCGCTCGTCGCGCGTTGGTGGCGATATTGTCGCCACCAGTACGCTGTGCGGCGAAGGATCCATGTCTATTCTGGCGGCGGGCTAAGAGTTCTCTAGCTTCGACCTTGCATGACTCGACTTCGCCTGGACGAAGAATGAACTCCAGCGGTTAAGGGCGTTGCTCGGGAACAATGAGCGAAGCATCGAGGACGCTAGAGCACCTTCGGACGGTTCAGCCTCCGGAAACCACGAACGTCTTCGCTCCAGCAAAACCCGGCCTTAGCCGATTGAAAGTGCTGAGGATATTTGGAATACTCGACGTTGTGCCGCACTGCCGCGATCCGGGGCAAGGAAGTGGGTTTGGTGTTGCGCATCCGCACTAGTAGCCGAACTTGTTTCAGTCATAGTTGCAATGTTCTCAACGAGGGCGAATCAATGAAAAAGCTTATGATCTTGGCTGTATCCGTTGCGTTGGTGGGCGTTGGTGGCTGCACCACTTATGGTATTGGCAAGGGCAAGGGGAAGGCTCCCCCTCCAGTTGCTTCTCCGATCGTTACGAAGGGCTGACGCTCGATATTCTGAAAACGGCCGGAACAATCCGGCCGTTTTCTTCATTTGATTAGAAACTCTTCCGGGAGTTTGATGACACGGCTACTGCTGTTGTCGTGCCTATCGCCGAGGCTGTTCTTCTTCCGGAAACCGGAGCTCTGCGATGCGGAACAAATCAAACAATCTGGCGCGCGCCAGCATTCTCTTTGCTTGTGCTGCTGCCATTTCTTTGCCTCTCTGGCTGGCTCCTGCCAGTGCCCAGGAGGATCGCTACCTGCCTCCTCCCGAGGCCAGCGATGAGGCTATCGCGCCCGACCCACGGGCGACCGGCTCGGTCGGCAGGACGGCATCCCGGCACTCCCGACGGCAGGCTGACCAGCGAAGCGGTCAGTACTTCGTCGAGTTTCGGTCGCGCTATGCACTGAGCTACGGCCATACCTTTCTCGTCTATGGCCGGCTGAACGCACGGGGCGAAGTCGGCCAGGTTCGGGCAGATCAGGTTGCCGGCCTGCATCCGGCCGGCGAAGGCCCGCAGCTCTGGTCTGTCGGGCACGTCCTTCCCGTTCCAGCGGAGACAGGCCCCAGCGACGGCGACCTGGAGGATGAATACATCTCGGCGCGGTACCGGGTTCTGTTGACCGAAGCCCAGTATCAACGGGTAGCGGCCTATATCAGGCAGAAGCAGCGGAAGCCGACGGCTTGGCATGCCGTGCTCTATAACTGCAACAGATGGGTTGGCGAAGTTGCGCAGTACATGGGCCTGAAGGCCCCTGACAATACAATGCTCTACCCGGCTGAGTACATCGCCAGCCTGCGCGCGGTCAACGCCGGGCGCGCCAGAGACGACGCAATGCCGGCATCCCTTCAGCAGTAAGCCGCGAGGTCATCCCGCTGTTCATTCGCATATGCGCGACGAGCAGCGGGTGGCAACGCCGAAAAGCGCTGCGCGCGTGCCTGTCAGCGCAGGACGATAACCGGCGTACCGACGGCGACGCGGTCGAACAGATCGACGATGTCGTCATTGAACATGCGAAAGCAGCCATAGGACGCGAAGGTGCCTATGGAATCCGGCCTGTTAGTGCCGTGAATCGCGTACTGACCTCCGCCGGACAATGTGAGCGCGCGCGCTCCCATCGGATTTCGTGGGGAGCCTCCCGGGATGACGTCCGGCAGACTTGGGTTGTCCCGCTTGATCTCATCGGGAGGCGACCAGGCAGGCGCAACATGCTTACCCTCGACCTCGACCGCTCCGAGCCATTGCTTGGATGACTTCCCGACCGCTACCTTGTAGCGAATGGCGGTTCCGTCTCCCTGCACCAGGTAAAGCCGCCGTTCCTTTGTCTTGATGACGATGGCGCCTGGCGTCCCATCTCCCTTATATGTAACGGTTTCGCGAGCACTGACTGGGATTGCGACCATCATGGCCGCGAGTACGATGCATGTCCGGAGCACTGCCAAGCTTCCTGCACTCAGATCGTCTGCGTCGCGACGACTTCAACGATCGGTTCATACCAAGGTCTGGTTGATTATTAGTGCATGATTTGGGTTTACTCCAGAGGAAGTGTAACGCGCAGTTTTACGCACGCTCCCGGGAACCAATGAGGTCGGAGTGACGGGCTCTCACCCATGCGCGGCATGATGACAGTTAAGAGTGTCATGCCGGGGTGGACACGGTCGCATTCTACATTGTTTTCGATGCCAGGGCAGCGCCCCCGGCGGCGGAGCCAGGACGACGCCTTCCGCACCGTCGCAGCTTTGTGACTGCCCGCCAGCCAGTCACCGCACGCGGCGGCTCGGATACGGGGCCTCAGTGGTCTGCGCGGGGCACGAACTGCGCAGCAGGATATTCAGCGCGCCGGGACCGACTGCGAACAACGCCACGAGTGACTGCGGATCAGTTTGCCGGGTCGCGAGCCGCCATCGTTTGAACGCCCGCTGGCGGCACGGACGTGTGGGCGCCGGTAGCCGCGCCAACCCGCTGCTGCGTCGCTTTCGACACGAGCCGGGATCGGTTGAGGGCCGTGAAATCGCTGGCGCGATGGCTCTGGCTGGCGCGGCCCTCGAAGACCAGCACGTCCGCATGGGTCACGACGATATCGCCGCGCCGCAAGGTCGGGTCATCCAGATACCAGTATGGATCAACGGCCGGATCGAGTTTGACCACCGGCGCGGTCGGCTTGGACGCCACGAGTTTGCGCGGCTGCTGCCGCCGCTTGGGGTGGACGGTCACGCTCAGCGGCGCGGGTGGAACGAAATAGACTTGCGGGGGCGGCCGGGGTTGCCCGAACAGTGCGCGCGCCAGGTCATCCAGGAGACCGGCGGATTGGGCGGGCTGGGCCACAAGAAAGCTGGTCATGCCAATGATGAGCAGCCTACAGCTTCGCGCAAGTTTCATAGGCCCATCCTCGCGAACTGATCGCCTGGGCACGGTGCACCCCAAGCCTGCGACGACGGTTTCGACTCATTGCGCCGCGGGCCGGATTGCACCCAGGCCAACTCTCCCGCCCTTCGAAAGGGCTCATGGGCTGCGCCGCCGTGCAGCGCTCCCTGGAAACTCAGTCAATCTCCTATCTCATTCACGCATGCGCTTGCGTGATGCGTCTCACTCAAGCGGCGCTCAGCGCCTTTGCCACATCGGTCAGGGTGGCCTTCTCCGCCGCGCTGACCTGGGTTCCCCCAAACCCCATGAAGCCGCCTTCGCTCGAGGCCTCCGCCACCGTCTCTGCCACATGCGAGAGCCATGTCTTGAATGCAGGAGCTTCGGTCGGGGCCTTGGCGTCGACGATTTGCGCTACGCGCGTCAGCATTGCCAGAATGCTCTGCTTCGCATCTGCCGGGGTCTTTCCTGCCAGTTCGGCGCGAAGCGACTCGCGTGCCTCGCCGCGCCCTTCCGAGCTCTCCATGTCGGCAACAATGGCTTTCGCAAGCTCGCCCGCGTCCGCGTCGCTCCTGGCGCTCAGAAGCGCACGCCCGCTGGCCAGGCTCTCCTTGAACACGCCCCACAGCCCGTTAGGCTCGGCAAGCGTGACCGCCATGCCGGCCAATAGCGGGCTGCCCAGGATCAATTTCCATTCATCTGCTCCAAAGTTCGCCTTGATCGCCATCACGGCCTCCTGCGCTCGGCGCGCTATCKAAACATCACGAACGGCCTGCCTCGCGCTAGGCCCGCGCCAGCGCGTCGAGATTCGCCCGCACACCATCGATCGTCGGCTTGGCGATCTCGGCCACGCCGGGGATCGCCAGCACCTTGGTGAACAGGTCCTCCAGCGACGGCCTGACGGCGCCGATCAAGGCCGTCAGCGCGGAGCGGCTGCTGGCAGGCAGCTGACTGGCCACGCCGTTGACCTTGTCGAACTGGGCTGCCGCGCCCTGCAACCGTGGCAGCGCCGCCTTTGCTGAGGCCGCGTCCGTAACGCCCTTGAGCGTGCTTGCGAGCCCATCAATCGCCGTTTGAATCTCGGTCCCGACGTTTACGCCGCCGGCAGTCACGTTCTGCAGGGACTGCAGCGCTTGCGTTGCCACGGCGCCTGCCTGTCCAATAGCGGTTTGAGCCGGCAGCACCGGCTGAGTTGCCACAGGCCTGGGCTGTTCAACGACGACGGGCGCATGACGCCCGAAGAACCACCAGCCTACCGCAAGCACCGCAAGGATCGGCAAGGCCCATGTCAGCCACCCCGGCATTCCACCGGTTCTCGCCTGTGCCGCCGCACGATCGGCCATGGCGCCGGTCGTGGACGCTGTCGACCTTGCAGTGTCCGCGACAGTGCTCGCGCCACTGCCGACAGCGCCGAGAAGGCCAGCTTTGCCAAGCATGTCAGCAAAGCCCGCGGGCAAGGCAGCCGAGATGTTCGCCTTCTGTGACGTCAACATCTGGGCGAGGCCTGACGCATCCAATCCCGCCGCCGACTTCTGTTGCCCCAGTGCTCCCATCACGGCCGGCGTCAAAAGGCCAAGCAACGAGGAGCTTGCCCCGCCGCCGAGGCCCGCGAATTTCGAGATCGCGCCAGCAAGTCCGGACATCGCCGAACCTCCGAGGAGCGAGGAGAGCATATTCGTACCGCTGTCGGCGACTGTCTTCTGGTCAGAGCCGCCGATCATGCTGGCGAGACTGTCAAGCATTCCCGGATTCTGCTGCGAAACCGTGTCGAACAATTTGCGTGATCCCTCCGGCGTGGATGCGACACCCGTAAGCGTCGCCAGCAAGCCGGGGACAGCGGCGTTGGTCGCCTTGCCAACCGAAGACTGGTCCACGCCCAATGATGCAGCCAGCTTGGACATCAGATCAGGCGACAGGAACTGCATGATGATTGATACGAGATTGATGCTCATGGCGGGTTACTCCGCTGAAGTAGACGCATGAACACGCCAATACGAGAAATTTCTGCAGGTTATATCGTCGTATAAGATTGAATTATTTCAATTTACTGTCGGAAATTTGGCCTCAAGCGAAGTATGGATACGGAATTGAGACCGATAAACGATCGTCACTACCGAGAAAAGGCACTGCGCCTGATCCCGGACGAGCAGCTCGGCAGGGATGTTATTACAGAATGAGGGTGCTCTTTTCTCTGATGAGAACTTACGGCACAAGTATCGCTCAAGCGTCATTCCAATCGGCAACAGGCACGCGGAATGGCAACTGCGCAGCAGTATCAGCGCTCGGCGAGATTACACCCTTGCAGGCTTGGCCGCAATTAAGAAGACCTGACTGCTCGCTGATCGGTTCGCAGCGGACCAGCGGCCAGCAGTGGGGCGAGTTCCCCCAGCGTTCATGAACGCATAACCTCGGGTGTCACTCCGGTCGTCGCGGAATGCGCCTCCACTTGAGTCAGTCACTGTGAGATGCGGCCACGTCCAACGGGCTAGCCCCCTCGCAGCGGAGGCTCCCTTCGGCACCCGGATGAGACCGATCGGAATGAGTGCCGCACGAATGGCGTTCCCCTCACGCGCCGCCGAGAGGGCCCAGGTCGCGCGCGATCAGGCTATAGAGAGC
>NZ_JBFTRC010000201.1:0-10443 GCF_056399325.1 Allobosea sp. 01N443 | reverse complement strand
TTCTGCGACGATGAACAGGTTCAGCGTCTTGGCCATGTCGATGATGTGAGAGGTCACCGAACTGGTCGCCGTGTTCCGGCCGATCGTGTCGATGAAGGATTTGTCGATCTTGAGGGCGTCCAGCGGCAGGCCCTGCAGATATTGCAGGCTCGAATAACCCGTCCCGAAATCGTCGATCGCCACGGAATGACCGAGCTTGCGGGCCTGAATGATCGTCTCCCGCGCCGGATTGATATCGATGAAGCCGCGCTCGGTCGCCTCGAGCCAGATCTGCTGCGGCCTTATGCCCGTCGGCGCGAGCGCGGTCTGGATGAACGACAGAATCCGCCCGGTCTTGATATCGTCCGCACAGAGATTGACCGCGATGTGCAAGGACCGGTCGGTCACCAGCAGCGCCTTCATATCGAGGATCACCACGTCGATGATCTGATCGGTGATCGGCATGATCAGCCCGCTTTCTTCCGYAAGCGGAACAAAGAGATCCGGCTGCACCAGGGAGCCATCGGGGCGCCGCCAACGCACGAGGGCCTCGGCACCGACGCAGATGCCGGTCTCGAGCTCGATGATCGGCTGATAATGCACGATGAATTCGCGGTTGCGCACCGCGATCGTCAACTCCCCCAACGGAGACAGGCGCTTTCGGGACAGCCAGATGATGATGCCGACGATGAAGGCCGCGATGAAGGCCCCGACCGGCAGAAGCAGCATTCGTTCCCGCCGGAGGGGCCTCAACAGGCTCTCGCGCGACTGGGCCGCCACTGCGACCCAGCCTTGAGCGCGGGCTGCTGCAAAGATGTTGTGATCATCCATGCCCGTGCGCGGATTGGCGAGCAGCTCGCGCAGCACCCCGGGATCTGGATCGTTCAGGGCACCGATCAGCACGCCCTGTTCGTTGCCGACGGCGATCTTGATGCCGGGGTCGACGATCACGTCAACCAGGCGCACCGGGTCGATCAGGACATTGTAGTCCCCGTGGTGCAGCGCCATCCTGGCATCGCCGCCGCTCACCATCGGCATCATCCTGACGATGACCTMGATGCCGTCTGCCGTCACGTAGTCGCCGGGAGAGTGGGCAATCCTGTCAGCCGTCTGACCCCAGGATGTACATTTCAGGATTCCGTCGCGAAAATACCCAACCTCGTCGATCGAGCGGTTGTTGATCGCGAGCCTGCGCATCGCGGCAATATGCTCCTCGGTGCAAGGCTCATACGGAGTGCCGGCGATGGTCCGGAGGGCCTCGCTCGCCCCGGCGAAGGCCGTCTCCGCGCGCACGATCACCCGCTTGGCAAACAGCTCCAGCCGGGCCTGCTCGGCGCGGACGGCAAGCGTCCAGGAAATATGGAGCATCACGGCGATCGGAAGGACTGCGCCGACCAGGGCTAGCACTGACGCGACAAGGATGATGTGAAAACGCTTCACGCTTGCGCCTTCGCGAATGGCGTGCACCCCATCAACGAGCGGAGCGTACGGGTTCCGGAACTGCTGCGCAATTTGCGTCACAGACGGAGCCGATGTCTTGTCGAACTGCAGGAATAGTGAATCCGCGCCCTGCAGGAATGACAAGGGCGTTACAATTCCCTGACGCGTTTGATCGGCGCGAACAGCCGGACATCTCCGAGAGCCAGCCGTTTCACCTCGCAAGACGGAGCCTCTACTCGTGCCGTGCGATGCCTCGCTTGAATCCCGCGACGCGGCTTGCGTGGAGCGCTCCGACCTTGAGGCGATCCGATTGAGGCGCGAGCTCCCGCCGCCATGCAGGAGGACAAAGCAAAGAGCCCGGGTACGATGACGGCGTGGCCGCCGTCATCGGGTCGCAAAACCGGGATTGCTGGGCATCGGCCCAGATTGCGCCCGGGGCGCTCGGCTACGCCGCCTCCAGCCCGAATTGCAGGGCAGCCAGCCTGGCATAGAGCCCACCTCTCGCCTTGAGCTCCGCGTGGGTGCCCTCCTCCACCACCTGGCCCTCGTCCAGAACCAGGATGCGATCGGCAGAAAGGATGGTGGCGAGCCTATGGGCGACCACCAGCGTGGTGCGGCCCTGCATCAGCCGGTCAAGCGCATCCTGGACCGCGCGTTCGCTTTCCGAATCGAGCGCGGAGGTGGCCTCGTCCAACAGCAGGATCGGCGCATCTTTCAGCACCGCCCGGGCGATCGCCAGACGCTGGCGCTGGCCGCCCGAGAGCGTGACGCCACGCTCGCCGACGACAGTGTCGTAACCCTGCGGCAGAGCACGGATGAAGCCGTCGGCTGCGGCCAGGCGGGCGGCTTCCTCGACCTCCTCGCGGCTCGCACCGGGGCGGCCATAGGCGATATTTTCCCGCACCGAGACACCGAACACGGTCGGTTCCTGCGGCACCAGCGCGAAGCGCTGCCGCCAGGCTTCCGGATCGGCGTCGGTCCCGGCGACGCCGTCGACCATGATGCGGCCTTCCGCCGGATCAAAGAAGCGCAGCGCAAGCTGCAGCACCGTGCTCTTGCCGGCACCGGATGGGCCAACCAGGGCAATGCGCTCGCCCGGGCGGACGCTGAAGGACATCTCGTGCAGCGCCAGGACCGTCCGCCCAGGATAGGAGAAGGAGACGCGTTCGAAGGCGAGTTCACCGAGCGATGGCTCGGGCATCGGCTTTGGATGCACAGGAGCGGTGATCGCCGGTTTGGTCGCGAGGATTTCGCCGAGGCGCCCGGCGGCACCGGTGGCGGCCGAAATCTCGCCATAAACCTCCGAGAGCTGTCCGAGCGAACTCGCAGCCAGCACCGCGTAGAGCACGAATTGCGAGAGCCTGCCGCCAGTCATCCGGCCGGCAAAGACATCCATCGCGCCGACCCAGAGCACGCAGACCACGCTGGCGCTGACCAGGAAGATCGCGACGCCTGAGAGGATGGCACGCGAGCGCGTCGCGGAGCGCGAGGCCGCATAGGCATCGTTCGAGGCACTCTCGAAGGCCCGGGCCGTCTGCCGCTCGGCCCCGAAGGATTGCATGGTGCGGATCGCACCGACCGCCTCCGAGGCGAAGGCCGAGGCATCGGCCAGACGATCCTGCGCCGCCCGCGCCCGGCGCCGGACCGAGCGTCCGGAGAAGACCAGCGGCAGCACGATCAGCGGGATCGCGGCGATGACGATGGCCGAAAGCTGGGGGCTCGTCACGACCATGAGCGCCAGGGCACCGAGAAACATGATGCCATTGCGCAATGCGATCGAGGCAGCCGAACCGAAGGCCGATTTGATCTGCGTCGTATCCGCCGTAAGGCGCGAGACGAGGTCGCCGGCGCGGCTCGAATCGAAGAATGCGGGCTCGAGCCGGGTCAGATGGGTGAAGACATCGGCGCGCAGGCYGGAAACGATGCGCTCGCCGATCGTCATCACCAGATAGAATCGCGCCGAGCTCGCCAGTGCCAGCACGGCGACGACCCCGATCAGCAGCATGAAATAATTGTGGGCGAGCGCCTGATCGCCGCCGGAGAACCCGACATCGATGACGCGACGGACCGCGAGCGGCAGCACCAGAGTCGCGCCCGAGGCGACGATCAGTGCGAGGATGGCCAGCGCGATCCGCCCCTTCTGCGCCAGCGCATAGGGCCAGAAGGAGGAGAGAGAATGGAAATCGGGGCGCGTCTTTTTCTGGTCTTCGTTATCTTCGGCCACGCTTCACTGTCCTGTCATGCTTGCGCTGTCGCTTCGCCTGCGCTATTGCGCTGGCGACTTCACGACAGGCTCATACGAATTGTTCGACGGGCCGGCCAGCTAGCCTGGTTATCGACCGTGCCCGCTTACGATTGAGGATTTCGCCATGAAGACCGGCATCCATCCCGACTACCACACCATCAAGGTCGTCATGACCGATGGCACCGAATACTTCACGCGTTCGACGCTCGGCAAGGAGGGGGACACCCTCAATCTCGACATCGACCCGAAGACCCACCCGGCCTGGACCGGCGGCACCCAGCAGCTGATGGACCGCGGCGGCCGCGTCTCGCGCTTCAATTCGCGCTTCGGCGCYCTCAGCGCGCTCGGCAAGAAGTAATTCGGCCGTCGATCGTCCCCGATCGACGCAGCCTGCAAACACAAAAGCCCGGCCTAGCGGCCGGGCTTTTTGCGTGTCGGGCGGCGATTGGTCGCGGTCGCGAGCCCCGCGCATCAGGCTCAGTTGAGCAGGGCGAGCCGCGATTGCAGGCTGCGGATCTGGCTCTGGACGGGGTTCGGAGTGACCTCGAACACGTCTGAACCGGACATCAGCCCTTCGAGGTGGCGGATGCGGTCCTGCAGACGGATGGAGTGGGCAATCAGATCGCGCAGCCTCTGCGGCAGGCGCATCGCCTCTTCCTGCACCGGCGACAGCATCGGCTCGGCGATCTTGACTTTGTTCTTCTCCAGCCGAGCCTGCTCTGCGGTCATCTCTCCTTCGGCCACGGCGCGCTGCACCAGGAGCCAGGAGGCGATCTGCATCAGCCGCGTCGTCAGGCGCATGCTTTCGGTCGCATAGGTCAGCGCAACATCGCGCGGGAGTGCCGCCGACTCGGCGCGGCCGTCGCCATCGAGGTAGCTCGCCGTCAGCTCGACCAGCGCCATGCCCTCGCGAAACAGCAGCATGAAGCCGTCCGATTTGACGAAGCCCCTTGCAAAGGAAAGTGCGCCTTCATCCGGCCCGGACTTCAGCAGCGTCATATCGGTCATCGCGACGTCTCCAATCGGCACAAAGGCGTGTGCGTCTGGGACGCGCCACGGATTGATACCGTCACAACGGCAAGAATAGCGCCGTTGCATTGTCGAGACTCTGGTAAGATGTTGTTAACCTTAACACGCCATGAAGGCCAAAAAAGAGCCGCCCCGAAGGCGGCTCGAAGGTCAACAGGGAGGCGTCAAACAGAGTGGGCAGGAGCCACTCGACATCCAGAGAAACTGGATGATCGGATTCATACTTTGGAATCGTTAAGGAGCGGTTAAGAACGCCGCCGCGCGAGCATATTTGCGCAAGGAAACGGCAGGATCGGGCGACGATTGCCCTCGTCCCGCGCCAGTCGGCCCGGTCGATGCGCGCTTATGGAATCCTGGCACGACGAAGCCTGAGCTATTCGTGCCGCGAGCCCCTGCCTCAGCCTATCTTGCGGAAAAAGGCATCCGCAGCCGAGCGCGAAGCATCCTTTTTGGCCCTGATCTCCATCAGGCGCGCGATCTCGGTCTTGAGCGCCTCGATGCGTTGATCGATCTCCGCGAGCGACAGCATCGCAAGATCCTGCCCGATCTGGTGAATGGGTTGCGGCGCGGGGCGGTCATCCTCTGAAAATATCGACATGGCTGCCTCATTTTCGAAACGCGACGGCGGAGACTAGCCGGCTCGCCGCCGCAAGGCCACTATCTCTGCGAAGCAGGCGTCAGATGCGGACGCCTCATGACCAAAGAGGGACAACCAGACGTGATGCCAATCCTTCCCGAGACGATGACCGCCATCGGCTTTGCGGCCCCCGGCGGCCCTGACGTGTTGCGTCCTGAAACACGGCCCGTGCCGAAACCGGCCGCAGGCGAGGTTCTCGTCGAAGTTGCGGCCGCCGGCATCAACCGGCCCGATGTCCTGCAGCGGCTCGGCGGCTACGCTCCCCCGCCCGGCGCCTCGGATATCCCCGGCCTCGAGATCGCGGGCAGGGTCGTGGCGGTCGGCGATGGCGTCGGCCGCTTCGCGTTGGGAGACCGGGTCTGCGGGCTCGTCGCCGGCGGCGGCTATGCCCAATATGCAAGCGTCCACGAGAGCAATGCCCTGCCAGTCCCCGCCGGGCTGTCGCTGATCGAGGCGGCCGCGATTCCCGAGACCTATTTCACCGTCTGGACCAACGTCTTCCAGCGTGGCCGGTTAAAGAGCGGCGAGAGCTTCATGGTCCATGGCGGCAGCTCGGGCATCGGCACCACGGCGATCCAGCTCGCAAAGGCCTTTGGCGCGACGGTCATCGCAACCGCGGGCTCGGATGAGAAATGCGCGGCCTGCCGCGAACTCGGTGCCGATGTCGCGATCAACTACCGGGAGCAGGATTTCGTCAGCGCCGCGAAGGAGGCCACCGGCGGGCACGGCATCGACCTGATCCTGGATATGGTCGGCGGCGACTACATTTCCCGCAATTACGAGGCAGCGGCCGAGAGCGGCCGGATCGTCCAGATCGCCTTTCTGAACGGCCCCAAGGCGGAGGTCGATTTCCGTCGGCTGATGATGAAGCGCCTGACCCATACCGGCTCGACACTGCGCCCGCGCACCATCGCCGAGAAGGCAGCCATCGCCGCCGAGCTGGAGGCCAAGGTCTGGCCCCTGCTGGCCCAGGGCCGCTGCAAACCCATGATCCATGCGACCTTCCCCTTGGCAGAGGCCGCGGCCGGGCATCGCCTGATGGAGAGCAACGCCCATATCGGCAAGATCGTCCTGACGATGTGACCCGCAGCCGCGATATCAGTGCTCGCCTTGCCGGCCGGCGCTGTCATCGATCATAGGGCTGTCTGAGCCACCGGCGCCTTCCGCGCTTTTTCTTGGACAGCCTTCATGGCTTTGCATATAACGCCCGCATCCTGCTCATCGCTGATGATTTGGATGGCCGGCCGAGGAGGCCGGTCGGCGCATGAGAGCTTTTGTCCGCGACCCTGATCCGGCGTAAGCCGCCGGCCTTCGAGATCCAGGAGACGATGCCGTGTCACAACCCCCGCTGATGCCGAAAGCCACTGCGGTCTGGCTCGTGGAAAACACGTCGCTGACCTTCGAGCAGATCGCCGAGTTCTGCAAACTCCACCCGCTCGAAGTTCGCGGCATCGCCGATGGCGAAGTCGCCGCCGGCATCAAGGGCCTCGACCCGATCACCTCTGGTCAGCTCACCCGTGAGGAGCTCGAGCGCGCCGCCAAGAACCCGAACCACCATCTCCGGCTTGCCGAGCGCAAGGTGAAGGTGCCGGAGATCAAGCGCGCCAAGGGGCCGCGCTACACTCCGGTTTCCAAGCGCCAGGACCGCCCGAACGCGATCCTCTGGCTGCTGCGCAACCATCCCGAGCTCAAGGACGCGCAGATCATCCGCCTGATCGGCACGACGAAATCGACCATCGCCCAGATCCGCGACCGCACCCACTGGAACGCGCAGACCCTGACGCCGGTCGACCCGGTCAGCCTCGGGCTCAGCTCGCAGATCGATCTCGACTTCGAGGTCGGTCGTGCGGCCAAGGATCGCCCGGCCGCCCTTGCGGAGGCAGGCTCGACCTTGCTCCCGGCCGAGGAGACCACCGCGCGGGAGCCGGTCCATGCGAGCCAGCCTTTCGCTGATATGAGCAAGCCGAAGCGCGAGGAGGAAGCGGCGATCGACGTCGATTCCGTCTTCGCCAAGCTGAAGCAGCTCAAGCGTCCGGCCGACGAGGACGACGAGATCTGAGGTCGCTGACGACCGAGCGGCCTGCCTGTCGCGGAGAATGGCCTTGGCATCCGATCTTGCCTTCACCTTTCTCGGCACGGGCGCGCCGCCGGTCAGCCTGCGCCGGGCCGGCCCGTCCCATCTCGTCCAGGGGGCCGGACGCAAGATCCTGATCGATTGCGGCTCGGGCGTGAGCCAGCGCCTGGTCGCCGCCGGCCATCGCGGCACCGATATCGACCTGCTCATCGTCACGCATGAGCATTCCGACCATCTGGTCGATTTCTACCAACTTGTGGTCTCATCCTGGCATCAGGGCCGCGCCCGCCCCTGGCGTGTGCTGGCCCCTGCCCCCGCACTTGCCAATATGCGCGCGCAATACGAGGGCTTTGCCCGCGAACGCGCCTTGCGCATTGCCTTCGAGAAGCGGCCCGACGCCACGGGGCTCGATGTGCAGTTCGAGGAGCTGCGCGAAGGCATCGTCTCCGGGCTGGGCGAACTCGCGATCGACGCCTTCCTGGTTGATCACCGGCCTGTCGAGCCCGCTTTCGGACTCGCGATTTCGCTGGCAGGCAGCAGCCTTGTCTTCTCGGGCGACACGCGCCTGACACCGTCGCTCGAACGCGCCGCGCAGAATTGCGATCTGCTGGTCTGCGAGGTCTTCATCGACAGTGAGATGCCTGTCGTCGCCGGTATTCGCTCGGCCGAGACCGTGGCGGCCGTACAGGCCTATCACATGACCCCCGCCGTGGTGGCGAAACTGGCGACGCAGGCCGGCGCAGGCATGCTCGCGCTGACGCATCTGGTACCGCCCGGCGCCGACACCTCCCGGCTTGCCCGCGAGATCAGGACGGCAGGTTATGCCGGCCCGCTGATTGTTGGCGAGGATCTGATGGCGCTCGATGTCGGCGAACGACTGCTGCGCTGGAATGGCGCGACGATCGGGATCTGAGCCGCGTCATCGCGAGCCAGGCAATCCTGTCTCGCCCTCGGACTAGCCAACGCCTCTCGCCTTGAGGACCTCGCCGATCTCGTCGAGCACGACAGGATCGTCGATCGTCGCCGGTACGGCATATTCCTCGCCATCGGCGATCTTCTTCATCGTCGCGCGCAGGATCTTGCCGGAGCGTGTCTTCGGCAGGCGTGCCACGGTCACCGCGAGCTTGAAGGCAGCAACCGGGCCGATCTTGTCGCGCACCAGCGCAACCAGCTCCTTCTCGACCTCGGCCGGGCTTTGCGTCACGCCCGATTTCAGCACGACGAACCCGCAGGGCTGCTCGCCCTTCAGAGCATCCCTGATACCAACCACGGCGCATTCCGCCACCGCCGGATGCGAGGCAAGCACCTCCTCCATGCCACCGGTCGAGAGCCGATGGCCGGCGACGTTGATGATATCGTCGGTGCGGCCCATGATGAAGACGTAGCCGTCCTCGTCGATGAAGCCGGCATCCGAGGTGTTGTAATAGCCCGGGAAGGCCGTGAGATAGGATTGGCGGAACCGCTCGTCGTCCTGCCACAGCGTCGGCAAGGCGCCGGGCGGCAGCGGCAGCTTGACCACGATCGCCCCCATCGTGCCGGCCGATACGGGTTTTCCGGTCTCGTCGAGGCACTGCACGTCATAGCCCGGCAGCGGCACGGTCGGCGATCCATGCTTCACCGGCAGGAGCTCCAGCCCGACCGGGTTGCCGACCATGCAGGAGCCGCTCTCGGTCTGCCACCAATGGTCGATGACCGGAACCTTCAGCACGTCCTCGGCCCATTTCAACGTATCGGGATCGGCCCGTTCTCCGGCGAGGAAGAGCGTGCGGAACTGCGACAGGTCGTAGCGTGCGAGATGGGTTGCCTGCGGATCCTCCTTGCGGATCGCGCGAAACGCCGTCGGTGCGGTGAACATCGCCACCGCCTTGTGTTCGGAAATGACGCGCCAGAACGCGCCGGGATCAGGCGTGCCGACCGGCTTGCCCTCATAGAGCACCGAGGTCGCGCCATGCAGCAGCGGGCCATAAACGATATAGCTATGGCCGACGACCCATCCGACATCGGACGCGGTAAAGAAGACCTCGCCCGGCTTCACGCCGTAGAGGTTCTCCATAGTCCATTTCAGCGCGACCATATGGCCGCCGTTGTCACGGACCACTCCCTTGGGCCGACCCGTCGTGCCCGAGGTGTAGAGCACATAGAGCGGGTCCGTGGCGGCGACCTCGACGCAATCGGCCTTGCGTCCCGCGGCCTTGGCCGAGGCGACCAGCGCCCGCCAGTTCCGGTCGCGCGTGACATGCATGGAGGCGTCCGCCTGGGGACGCTGCAGCACGATGCAGGTTTCCGGCTTGTGGGCGGCGAGCGCGATCGCGCCGTCGAGCAGCGGCTTGTATTCGACGATGCGTGTCGGCTCGATGCCGCATGTCGCGGTCAGGATGACCTTTGGYCTGGCGTCATCGATGCGCGTCGCCAGTTCCTTGGCGGCGAAGCCGCCGAACACCACCGAATGCACCGCCCCGATCCGGGCGCAGGCCAGCATGGCAAAGGCTGCCTCCGGGATCATCGGCATGTAGATGATGACGCGGTCGCCCTTGCCGACGCCCAGATCCTGCAGGACAGCCGCAAGCGTCGCGACCTCGCCGAGCAGATCACGATAGCTGTAGCTCGCCTTGGTTCCGGTGACGGGGCTGTCATAGATCAGCGCCGTCTGCTCGCCCCGCCCGTCACGCACATGCCGGTCGAGCGCATTGAAGCAGGTATTGCAGCTCRCATCCGGGAACCAGCGTCCATAGACACCGGCTTCGGCATCGAAGATCGCCTGCGGYGGCTTGATCCATTCGATCTCGCCTGCCGCCTCGCGCCAGAAGCCGATCGGATCCGCCTGCCAGCGCGCATAGGTTTCGCGATAGTGGCTTGCATGCGTGGCATTCATCGGACGCGTTCCTCTTCGCCTGGTTCTGGCCTAGACCCGGCAAGCGGGTCGGGCGATTTTGCGCGGGATCGTGCTCACTCTCCCCCGCCTGCGCAAGCACGCCGCCGTCAGACTTTAGCTACGCATCCGCGCACGACCGCTCCCGCCCTCGCCCCCCCGGACAGCCA
>NZ_JBFTRC010000200.1:0-10453 GCF_056399325.1 Allobosea sp. 01N443 | reverse complement strand
CCATTCAACTGTCGTCAGCTCCCAGAGGGTCGTCTCGAAGGCCGCGTGGCACGCAAGGGCGGCCACAGCGCAGCCAAGCAGGGTGACGCCGAGGCTCTCGGACGGCACCTCGGCAAACCGGCGCGACAGAACCGAGTAGCTCGCCCAGACGAAGGCGCCAAGCGCGGCAAGTCCGTGTCCGAGCGAGAGCCCGCCGCCTGCGCCGAGCCCGCCCGAGATCAGCAGCGCCGTCGCGGCGAGCCCGATCAGCGCCCCGATCAGATGCCGGAGCTTCAGGGTGCCGCCCGGCAGCAGCGCCGCGAAGAGCACGATCAGCAACGGCCAGAGATAGTGGATCAGATTGGCCTCGGCCGCCGGCGCGGTCTTGACCGCGGCATAGTAGAGCGCGGTGTCGCCGAAGGGGCCGTAGAGGCCAAGCGCGAAAGAGCCCCAGGTCGGCCGAACCCTGCGCAGTTGCCCACGTGCGGCGGTGATGCAGAGGATCAGCATGCCGCCGATGGCAAACGTCATGCCGACGAGCTGGAACGGCGGTACGCGACCGGACATGGCCGTGAACAGAGCCAGCGTCGACCAGAGCAGGATGGCGCCAAATCCGGTGAAGGTCGCGGTGCGAGAGGTCATCGGCGGGAAAGCTGCTTGGGGGCGGGACGCTGCTGGCGTTATCAGATCGACGGCTTGCTGCCCATTGATCGCAGCGCTCAACCGACGTGAGGAAAGCGGCTTGCATGCTCGCAAGCCGTGGCGCGCTGATCCCGCGGCCGCGTCGAACAGGTCTTCTGGCGCTGCGGGCTTACCGTCCGGTTATGATCTTGATCGGTGCGCCCAGGATCTTGAGGGGCACCGAGACGATCGCTTCCAGCGAGTCGCCCAGAGCCTCACGCGCATTCTCCGACGCGCGGGCCTGCCTGCCGACACCGCGCTCCAGCGTGCTCTTCAATTGAGGCGCGATCTCCGCCAATTGCGCGAACTTGCCGTGATTGCTCGAATCGGTGGCCTTGACGTCGGTCATGTCGAGGACAACGGCGCCAAGCTGCGCCAGCTCCTCCGCATTCTGGGCATCTCCGACGCGGCCCTGGCCTCCTGCGATGAAACTCGATGCACCCAGCGCCTTGTCGTCCTTGGACAACACGATGAAGAACGGCTTCTTTGGTTTTCCGAAGCGCCGCATCTGCGTCTTGAAGACGTCGATGTCGATATCGGGCGCCGCCAGAATGACAATATCGATCTTCTCGGCGCCGGCGAGCCCGCCTGAGATCTTGATCTGGCGCAGGGCTTCGACAGTCACCCAGTTGCCCATGGAATGGGCCAGGATATTGACCTTTTCAGCGTTGCTGGCCAGGAGCAGCCGGATCGTCCGTTCGAGGTTGTCGCGCGCTGCCGTCGCGCTGTTCGAGTCATAGACATATTGTGTCAGCGCCCCCCGCGATGCCCAGGTGAACAACACCGGTACGGCGGGGGCCTGGGAATCGTGCATGACCTGGGCGAAGCGGTAGAGCCCTTCCGCGAACATGGTGTTGTAGCCATGGATGAAGAGCACAACGTTGCGGCTCCCGCGTGGGCGCAAGGCGAGCTGGGCGTTGAGCGCCCTGATGAAGGCCTGCTCTCCGTCGAGGTAGCCGGCCTGGCGCACGACGAAATTGGCCTTCGGATCGCCTGGAGCCGTCGAGGCCCATTCGATTTCGCCAGGTGTGTGCGTTGGCGGAACCGAGACCTCGATCTTGGCGAAATCGAGCGGCATGGCACGCTCGCCGTTGAAGAGCGTCCCTGGCCGCTCGTCGCGCTGGCGGGTGGTGGCGACCAGTATGGTGTGAGAGGTCGACCCGGCCTCGACTGCTGCAACGGGGGCCAGGAACCCCGTTTCGGGCCGCGAGGCGCAGGCGCCCGCAAGCGCAGCGGCCATGATTGCAGCGACGATTGCCGCGTAACGCATGCGAGGCGACAGGAGCGAGCCCCGGCCCAAACGACGAATCCTGTATCCCACGCCCGCTTGCGAATAGGTCATGTACGGCTCCCCGGCGCGCCGAGCGTATGACGCGCAGCCCGGGCCGTAAAGAAGCGGTCTGCGCTTGCTTCGAGCTGCCTATTCTGTGGGGCCGGATACAGTTGAGCCTGCGCTCCGGCCGCACAATTCTTGCGAGCTCTGTGCTTGCCCCCGCTAAAACTGTCGCTTGCGACCGGGGATGAGCTCGCTCGCGCTCAGCGCTCGCGCAGCCAGTCCATCATCTGATAGCGCCAATAGGTCGCCTGGACAGCGACAGTGCCGAATACGCCGCCGTTCCAGACGAGGCCGAAGGGGGCGAACAGGCGATGGCGTTCGCTGGTTCCGAGAATGGCCTCGGCAATGACGCGGCCACCGATCGCGGTGGTGTTGAGYCCATGTCCGCCAAAGCCGAGGCAGTGCCAGACATTCGGGCTGAGCTGGCCAATCTGCGGCATCAGATGTCGCGCATAGGACATCAGGCCCGACCACGCGATCTCGACCTTCAGTGCTTCGAGCTCGGGATAGGTCGAGATCATGGTCCGGCGCAACAGGGCGGCGAGATCGCGCGGCTCGCTGGTGCGGGTGGTGATGCGGCCGCCCCACAGCAGGCGCTGGCCGTCCTCGACGATGCGATAATAATCCCCGGCACGACGGTCATCGCTGATCGCGGCGCGCGTCCCGATGGCCTTGGCGATCAGCTCCGGCGCTGCCTCGGTCGTCAGCACATAGGTCGCGATCGGCAACTGGCTCGAGCGCAGCTTTGGCACGAGGTTGTCGGTATAGCCGCCGCAGGCGATCACGACCTGCCGGGCGCGCAGCTCTCCCGATGCGGTGACCAGGCGTTTCTCGGGACCGGAGAGCTCGGCCGAGACAACGCGCGATCCCTCGATGATTCGCCCTCCCAACGCTTCGATGGCGTCTGCCAGGGCGCGTGCGTAGTTCAGCGGATGGATGTGGAAGGAATGGGGATCAAACAGGGCCTGGTGGTACTTCGGCGAACGAAGCACCTCGCGAACCTGCTCGGTCGGCCAGAAGTCGACGGTGTAGCCGTGATCTCGCGCCAACTGGTCGCGAGCCCGAGCGAGACTGTCGCCACTGTCATAGCGCACGACGCTGATCCTGCCCGGCCGGGGATCGGCACCGGCGATGGCGAGGTCGCGAATGTTGTCGGAAACGATGCGCATGCCCTCGATCGAGAGGCCATGGAGTTCGTTCGCCTTAGTCTCACCAATGGCGCTTGCGATCGAAGAATGGCTGCGGGCATAGCCGGGGCTGACGAAGCCGCCATTGCGCCCCGATGCGCCCCAGCCGACCGCCTCGGCTTCCAGCACCGCGACCGAGCGTCCGGCCCGGGCCAATTCATAGGCGCAGGTGAGCCCGGCGAGCCCGCCGCCAATGATACAGGTATCGACCTCGATGCGGCCCTGCAGCGGGGCCCTCTTGTTCGTCGTCGCGGCGGTGCGGGCATAGAAGGTATCGGGATAGGTCAGCATGATGCCCAGCAAGGCTCTTGTCGCAGGAGGAGCGAGGCAGTCCGGTCAGTGGGCCGGACTGCGATCGTGATCGGTCTTGAGTCGACGCTCAAGGAACCGGCTATAGGACCCCATGCCATAGCTGAACAGGGCGTAGACCAGAGCGGCAAACACATATCCCTCGATTACGGCGATACCCTGCCAGTTCGGGTCGCGCAGCGAGGCGCGGACCGTATCGAGAAAGTCGAGGAGGCCGATGATGGTGACCAGCGTGGTGTCCTGGAAGAAGCCGATGAAGATATTGACGAGCGGCGGAATCACGATCTTCAGCGCCTGCGGCAGGATGATCTTGCGCATCGACAGCCAGTAGCCGAGCCCGAGCGCCGCAGCGGCTTCGTGCTGGCCCTTCGAGACCGCCTGTAACCCGCCTCTGACGGTCTCCGCGATATAGGCTCCGGCGAAGATGATGATCGCGACCTGTGCCCGCAGCAGTTTGTCGACCGTGAGCCCGTCCGGCATGAACAACGGCAGCATCACCGAGGCCATGAACAGGATCGAAACCAGCGGCACGCCGCGGACGACCTCGATGAAGATGATGGCGATGACCTGAATCGCCGGCAGCTTCGAGCTGCGTGCCAACGCCAGAACGACACCCAGTGGGAAACCGAACGCCAGGCCCACCGAAGACAGCATGAAGGAGAGCGGCAGGCCACCCCAGTTCGTGGTGCTGACGACAGGCAGGCCGAACACGCCGCCATACATCAGCACGCCGCAGATCACCGGCACGGCCAGCCAGAGCCAAAGCAGTCGCCGCGACCAGAAGCGCGGAATCATCGAAACGATCATGGCGCCGAGAAACAGGATCACGGCGAAGGCCGGCCGCCAATGTTCGTCGTAGGGGTAGAAGCCGAAGATCATGAAGCGCAGCTTCGCCGCCAGGAACGGCCAGCAAGCCCCGGCCCCGACCTTGCACGCCTGCGGCCCGCCTTCGAGCACCGCGCGCGTCACGAGCCAGCCCCAGGCTCCCGTGACCAGGCGATAGATCAGCCACAGGCAGGCCAGTGTGATGACGGCATTGATCGGCGTGCCCAGAAAGGGCTTCAACCGGGCGGTCAATTCGCGTCCGCGCGGCGGCGGCAGGTCCGCCCGCGCGAGGTTGAGTGTTTCCATTTCGGCGGCGCTGACCATCTCAGCGCTCCACCAGGGCGACGCGGGCGTTGTACCAGTTCATGAACAGGGAGATCGTGATCGACATGCTGAGATAGACCAGCATGAAGATGGCGATGCCCTCGATCGCTTGTCCCGTCTGGTTCATCGTGGTGTTGGAAACCATCACGAGATCGGGGTAGCCGATGGCAATGGCGAGCGATGAGTTCTTGAACGTCGACAGATAGGAACTGGTCAGCGGGGGCACGATCACGCGTAGCGCTTGCGGCAGCACGACGAGCCGCATGGTCTGACGGTCATGCAAACCCACGGCGCGCGCCGCTTCCCATTGGCCGCGCCCGACCGAAAGGATGCCGGCGCGCACGATCTCCGCGATTCCGGCCGAGGCGGAGAGGCCGAGCCCGACCAGCAATGCGGTGAATTCCGGGGTGACCTGAACACCGCCGGTGATGCGGAACCGGCCCTTCTCCGGCCAGTTGATCACGAAATCAGGCTGCAGCAGCAGGATCGCGAGCAGTGGAGGACCAAGAAGGGCGGCGACGATGATCGGCCATCCCGTCTGGTTCTGTCCGGAGGCGACGCGCTTGCTGCGCAGCCTGGATGCCACGAAGAATGCCAGTACGATACCGGCGATCACCGCCGCGAGGACGCCGGTATGCGCGGAAGACCAACGCAGTGACGGAACGATCAGCCCGCCATTGCTGAGGAAGACCTCGGGCAATGGCTGCCAGGCTTCGCGGACAGGCGGGAAGACCGCGACGATGAGTGCATACCAGAGGAAGAGATAGAGAAGCAGCGGCACATTGCGCAGCGCCTCGACATAGATCAGTGCCAGAAAGGCCAGAAGTGGATTGCGCGAGAGCCGGGCTATCCCGACGATCAGACCGAGCAGCGTCGAAACGGTGACCGCGAATATCGACACCCAGATCGTGTTGAAGATGCCGACGAGCAGGGCGCGCGCGTAGGTATCGCCGGAATCATAGCGGATGAAGGACTGGCTGATGACGAAGCCGGCCGGGCGCGAGAGATAGTCAAATCCGGTCGCAATGTTCTGTTCCGCCAACTTGCGCGAGACATTGCCGAACAGATAGAGCCCGACACCGACGACGAGCGCAACGGCGACGACCTGATAGAGCACGGCGCGCACGCGCACGTCATAGAGCAGCCGCACCGGACTGGATGCAGAGGAAGCCATCGAGCTGTTCCGGTCTGGAGTGCCGCCGGCAACAGGGCGCTGCCGGCGGTCTCAGTTCAATCGAGGGAACGCACGTTGGCTGTGATCACCGGAACGGTGGCGAATAGAGCAGGCCGCCCTTGTTCCAGAGCTGGTTGGGGCCACGGCTCAGGCCAAGCGCGGTCTTCTCGCCGAGGCTGCGCTCGAAGATTTCGCCGTAATTGCCGTTCTGCTTGATGATGTTATAGGCCCATTTGTTGTCGAGATTCAGCATCTTGCCGAGATCGCCATTGACGCCCAGCATGCGCTGGATCTCGGGATCCTTGCTCTTCAGCTGCTCGTCGACATTGGCCTGGGTGATGCCATATTCCTCAGCCGCGATCAGCGTATTGACCGACCAGGAGACGATGTCCTTCCAGTTGCTGTCGTTCTGGCGAACGACGGGTGCGAGCGGCTCCTTCGAGATCGTTTCGGGCAGGATGACGAACTGCTTGGGATCATTCGCAACGGCGCGGACCGAAGCAAGGTCGGAGCGGTCGGTGGTGATGACGTCGCAGCGGCCTGAGAAGAAGGCGTTGCGCCACTCATTGTTGTCCTCGAAGACCACGGCCTCGTATTTGATGTTCCGCGGCTTGAAATAGTCCTCGAGATTCTGGAGCGTCGTCGTGCCGGGCAGCAGGCAGATCGCTGCCTGTGAAAGCTCCGACGCGCTCTTCACGCCGAGTTTGGTCGAGACCATCAACCCCTGGCCGTCATAGAAAACGATCGGCGCGAAATCGAGCCCGAGCGAGTTGTCGCGCGAGAAGGTCATGGTCGTCTGGCGCGACAACACGTCGATCTCGCCGGACTGCAGGGCCTGGAAGCGGATATTGGTGTTGAGCGGGACGAATTCGACCTTGTCTGGCGCGCCGAACACTGCAGAGGACACTGCCCGACAAACATCCGTATCGAATCCCTGACGCACGCCCTTGTCGTCAGCATAGGAGTAGCCCGCGGAACTTGGCGAAACACCGCAAAGGACCTTGCCACGCTTCTTCACGGCATCGAGCGTCGCCTGTGCCGAGGCCGGACCCGCAAATACGGCGAGTGCGGCGGCGGCGATCCCGAGCGCAGCAATTTTATTGATCATTTTCGGCATTGTTCACTCCCCTAGGCCCGCCTTTTTTCCGGCGTGTAGTAACGAGCCTATTTGTGCTGGAAAACAACTTCAAGTGTCCTGATCAGCACAGTCGTCATGCGATGGGACCCGGTTCCCAACACTGCCAWCGGAGTGCTGCAATCGCAGGGCGTGCGTCAGGCACCGGTGAAGGACGCCATCCCGGAACATGCGAGACCAAGGGACCGCGATGGCTTTCGTGAATCCGCAGTGAGCTGATGCGTTTTCTGCAAGGCACGGCGCAGAATGCCGTTCCGCAACACATTCGAGGGGGGATCACAGGATGAATGACGGCAAAGAACAGGCCGGCAACGGGCAGGTTGGGACGACGGTTATCCGGAACTGCGACTGGATCGTCGCGTGGGACGCTTCCACATCTTCCCATGTCTATCTGCAGAATGCGGATTTCGCCTTCGCCGGCAATGAGATCACCCATGTTGGGCCGGGCTATCTCGGATCGGCGGATACCGAGCATGACGGCCGCGGCGTGATGCTCATGCCCGGCTTCGTCGACATTCACAGCCATACTGGCCATGAGCCGGGCTGGAAGGGCATGCTCGAGGAATTGGGGAGCAAGCGCCTGGGGCAAAGCTCGCTMTACGAGTTCATGCCGGTCTTCAACATCGGTCCGAAATATGCCCGTCATGCCTGCCGGGTGGCGACATCGGAACTGCTGCGGAGCGGCGTGACCACGATCTGCGATCTCGCCGCCCCCCGCGAAGACTGGGTTGGCGATTATGAGGTCACGGGTATTCGCGCCGTTCTCTGGGCGATGCATCGCTCGGGGGCCTGGCGTACGAGCAATGGCCACTCCGTCGAGTATGACCTGGATACGGAACGCGGGGACCGGCTGCTGCTGGAGGCTATCAAGGTGGCCGACGAAGCAAACAAGCATCCGAGTGGCCGGATCAGCGGATATTTCGGGCCCGCGCAGATCGATACCTGCACCGAAGGGCAGATTCTCGGTGCACTTGAAGCCGCACGCGAGCGTGGCCAGCCGATCCAGATCCATGCCGCACAGAGCATTGTCGAATTCCAGGAGATCGTGCGTCGCACCGGCTGCACGCCGATCGAATGGCTCGACAAGATCGGTGCGCTTGGTCCCGACACCGTGATCGGGCACTGCATCTTCCTCAACGATCATCCATGGCTGCATTGGCCGCAGGGCAACGACTTCGAACGGCTTGTGCGGAGCGGCGCACAGGTCGCCCATTGCCCCGTCGTCTTCGCGCGTCGGGGCATCGCGCTGAATACGCTCGCCCGCTATGTCGATGCGGGAGTTCCGGTCGGCATCGGCACCGACAGCTTTCCGCACAACATGCTGGATGAGTTGCGGATGGCTTGTTACGCCGGGCGCATCGTTGCGGGGAGCTTCACCGCAGCGCCGACATCCTATGCCTTCAGTGCCGCCACCAATGTCGGAGCCGACATCATTCGCAGGCCCGATCTCGGCCGCCTGGCCATCGGCTGCAAGGCCGATTTCTCGATCGTCGACATGACGAACCCTTACATGCAGCCTGACTACGATCCGATCCGCAGCATCGTCTATTCCGCGAATGACCGTGCGATCCGGGACGTTTACGTGGATGGGCGACAGGTTGTCGCCAACGGGCAGGTGCTCCACTTCGACATCGGAAACGATATCGAGATGCTGCGCCAAGGGCAGCGGGACGTGATCAAGACGGCGAGCGAGCGGGATTGGGCCGGACGGGAAATCGAGGAGCTGACGCCGCGCGTCTATAAGATCAAGCATCCCGATCGCACGGACGGCTAGCTTCCCAGGCATCGCGGAGGGGAGGGAGGCGAGGGCGAACTTGCCGCCATCCCATGCCGGCGGCGGTGAGTTCGGTTGGGCGGCTCGATGTCGCTCAACCGGCTGTGCGGCCCCGGTCGCGCGGCTATGCTGCGGCCGAGTGATTGAGGTAACATCGAGCGCTTCAAGCCGACTGGCGATGTTGGTTGGAAGGAGAGACGGCGTTGCGTTTCATGCCCTCCGTCTGTGCCGAGGCCGCTGGCCGAATGAGGCGGCGCGATTTCGTCGCGCTCGCCGGTGCAGCGATGGCCTGGACCCTCCCGGCTCGCGCGCAACAGCCGGCTATGCCGGTCATCGGGTATCTCGGTTCCGAATCCCCGGGGCCCTATGCCAGCCGCCTCCGGGCCTTTCGTGAGGGCCTGGCAGAAGCCGGATTTGTCGAGGGGCGCAATCTCGCGATCGAGTATCGGTGGGCGGAGGGCCAGTATCGCCAACTGCCCGCCCTCGCGATGGATCTCGTCAATCGTCAGGTGACGGTGATCGTGGCGCCCGGCGGCGCCGAGGTCGCGCTCGCGGCAAAATCGGCGACGACGACGATCCCGATCGTCTTTGAAATGGGAGGAGACCCCATTGCGCTGGGCGTCGTCGACAGCCTGTCTCGGCCGGGAGGCAATCTCACGGGGGTGTCGAGCCTCAGCGTGGAGGTCTCGCGCAAGCGGCTGGAGTTCATGCACGAGCTGCTTCCTGGTGCCGGGAGCCTTGCCGTTGCCGTCAACCCGACCAGCCCGACTTCGAACTCGCAAATGAAGAACCTCCAGGCAGCGGCGGACAGTCTTGGTCTGCAGCTTCGTGTCCTGACGGCCAGCACCGAACAGGAATTCGACGGCATGTTCAGGACCGTGTCTCAGATGCGGCCGGGCGGTCTCGTCTTCTCCTCTGACCCCTATTTTGCCTATCGCAGTCAGCGGCTTGCCGTCCTCGCAGTCGAGCACGCGGTGCCGGCTGTGACCCAATCCCGTGACTTTCCGATCGCCGGCGGGCTGATGAGCTATGGCGGTGATTTCGAGCAATCGCACCGTCACGCCGGAACCTATGCCGGCCGCATCATCAAGGGCGAAAAGCCCTCCGAACTCCCGGTCCAGCGCGTGACCAAGGTCGAGATGTTCATCAATCTGAAGGCCGCCAATTCTCTGGGCCTATCGTTCCCGCCTTCGCTACTGAGCAGCGCCGACGGGGTGATCGAATGACCCGGCCGGTGAGCCGGCGCGTGAGCTAGCACGGTGCCCCATTCGCCCGACGTCCCACGAACCTCGCTGTTCAGGAAGTATTTTCTCGCCCTGTTTGCGGCGGTCGCCCTGCCGCTTCTGATCGCGGGTGGGAGCGAAGCCTGGTTCGGCTATCACGACCAGCGCGCCAGGCTGAACGACCTGCTCGATGCAGAAGCCCGAGGGGCGGCGGCGAAGATCCAGGATTTCATGGAAGGGATTCGCGATCAGCTTGGGTGGATGGTGCAATTGCCGTGGTCGGAGGCGACCGACGAGCGGCGCAGGCTCGACGCCTTGCGCCTGCTGCGCCAGGTCCCCGCCGTGGTCAGCCTCCGCCTCATCGACGCTGCCGGCAAGGAACGCCTTTTCGTATCGCGCATCGGCCTGAACAGGGTCGAGAGCGGCGAGGACCACTCGGCGAATCCGGCGGTGGCGGGAGCCCGCTCGGGGCGGGTCTGGTTTGGGCCGGTGACGTTCTATGGCGG
>NZ_JBFTRC010000199.1:0-10478 GCF_056399325.1 Allobosea sp. 01N443 | reverse complement strand
GCGATGGCCAGCGTATCGTCCAGGCGCGTGCAGCTGTCGGCGATGCGCAATTCCAGCGTCGGATGCTTCTCTGAAGGGCGAATCGCCCACCAGATATAGCTGGCATCCTTGATCGCCCCGGCCGCGACCAGGGTATCGACATAGGCGCGGTAGTCGGCGGGTTCGAGGAAGAGCTCCGGCAGGCCGGTGCGCGGTAGTTCCGCGTAGGCGGATAGTCTGTAGCCCATCAGGCCGGTGCGCCGCCCCTGCCAGAAGGGAGACGACGTCGACAGCGCGAGAAACACCGGGAGGAACGGCATGATCCGCCCCATCAGCCGGATGCGCTGATCTTCGTCCGGCACCTCGACATGGATATGGAGCCCACAGAGCTGGTTGCGGCTGCCGAGCATCTGGAGTTCGCGCATCAGCTTGTCATAGCGAGCCGCCTCGGTGGCGCGCTGGCGCGACCAGGCCGCGCTCGGATGCGTGCCGCAGGCGAGCAGGAGCATGTCATGCGCCAGCCCGATGCTCGCAAGGCCGGTCCGCAGCGTCGCCAGCGATTTGCGCGCCTCTGCCATCGTCTCGCAGACCGGTGTCGCCACCTCGATCTGGGACTGCAGCATCTCCCGTTGGACTTCGCTCGGAAACGCCGCATGCACGGCATCGAGGAATGCCGGCGAGATCTTCCGGACGATGCCACGTGTCGTGAAATCGGACAGGAAATACTCTTCTTCGATACCGAAGCGGCAGGCTTGGCTCATCTCATGGTCCTCGCGGGTCGTCGAATCACGGGAGCAGACCCTCGCGCGCAAAACCGGCCCTGAATGAGCCGGTTCGATGGCACCGCGACGAATGTGGATCTTCCTCCCCAACGACCAACGTGGAATTCGGCGCGTCGTTCCCTGCGCGCTCAGCCCGATCTCGAGACCCAGTCGCCCAATGTCGCCTGGACCAGGGCAAGCGCCGCGACCGCCGCCGTATCGGCGCGCAGGATGCGCGGGCCGAGCGAGATACGGATTGTCTTGGGGCGTGACAGCACTCGCCGGCGCTCCTCGTCGTCAAAGCCACCTTCGGGACCAATCAGCAGGGCGAGCGGCGCCGGCGGGGCTTCCGCCAGCGCGCTCAGGGGACTCGCCGCGGCCATGTCCTCGTCGCAGAAGATCAGCAGGCGCTCGGGCTCGAGAGCGGCCAGCGCCGCATCGAGCGGCTGCTCGGAACGAATTTCCGGCAAGGCCAGGATGCCGCATTGCTCGGCAGCCTCGATGGCATTGGCCCTGAGGCGTTCGAGGTTCAACCGCGAGACCTGCGTGCGTCGGGTGAGCACCGGCTGCAGCACGCCGGCCCCCATCTCCACGGCCTTCTGAGCCATGTAATCGAGCCGCGCGTGTTTCAGCGGCGCAAAGAGATAATGCAGGTCCGGCACGGAGGTCTGGAGCTGCAGCTGCCGCAGCGGGCGCAGGCTCGCCTGCTTCCGCCCTTCCGGAACGATCTCGGCAAGCCATTCGCCGTCGCGCCCGTTGAAGACGAGAACGCCGGCGCCATCGCGCAGGCGCAGGACGTTGAGAAGGTAATTGGCCTGCTCCCGCTCGAGAGGAACGGGCGCATCCTGTGCCAACGTGGAGTCGAGATAGAGCCGATGTTTCGGCAGGTCTGGCATCGGCATAGGCGCAAACAATCTCCCTCTTGCGACAGCAGCCGATCTTGCAATGCCATTGCGGCGGGAAAGTCGCCACATTCTTCGTCTAATCGCAAGAGTCGGTGACAGAATTCAGTTCAATGTCGCCTGACGCTTGGCGAGACCGCCCCTCTGCTGATATGGAGTGCGCGGTTCCAGGAACCCTCATCGATTGGGAGCAGGACTATTATGCGGCGATACGTGGCCTCGGGGTTGATTGCGACGCTCGGCTTGGCAGCGGCGACATTCCTCCACGTCAGCCCGGCGAGCGCTCAGGCCTCGGGCTGCGAACAGCTTCAAAAGCTCCTGCAGGAGCGGCAGTCGATCGTCGCGCGGTTGAACTCCGCGTCCAAGGCCAAGCGCAAGCTGACGCCGGCGGAGGCCTGCGGAACACTCGGCAGCCTCGTCAACAACGGCAACGCCACCCTCAAATTCGCAACCGCCAATCAGGACTGGTGCCAGATTCCGCCGACCTTCGTGGACGGCATGAAGGCCGACAATGAGAAGGCAGCCGGCTTCCGCAATCAGGCCTGCAATGCGGTGAAGCAGCAGGCGGCCATGCAGCGCAAGGCGCAGCAGCAGGCCCAGCAACAGGGCAACAATCCGTTCGGCGGCGGCGATTCTCTGACCGGCGGCCCGATGCGGGTGCCGCAGGGCGCGCTCTGATCTCGCCATGGTCCTGGCCTCGAAGCCAGCCGACATGACCCTGGTTGATGCGCCCCTTCCCGACGCCCTGAAAGGTCATTGGGTCGATACAAGGGCGCCGGTCTGGCTGCGCCCTTATCTCAAGCTTGCCCGCATCGACCGGCCAATCGGCTGGTGGCTGCTGCTGCTTCCGTGCTGGTGGGCCGCAGGGCTTGCAGCCATCGCGAGCGGCAGCGCGTTTCCCAATCTCTGGCACGGCCTGCTTTTCATGGTTGGCGCCATCGTGATGCGAGCCGCCGGCTCGACCTTCAACGATATCGTCGACCGAAAGCTCGATGCTCAGGTGGCACGAACGCGCGGACGCCCGTTGCCCTCCGGGCAGATCACAACCAGGTCCGCCGCGCTCTTCATGGTCGCGCTGTCATTGGTCGGACTGCTGATCCTCGTCCAATTCAATCGCTTCACGATCGTGCTCGGCATCGCCTCGCTGGCGATCGTCGCGATCTATCCCTTCATGAAGCGCATCACCAGCATGCCGCAATTCGTGCTGGGCCTCGCCTTCTCATGGGGCGGGCTCCTGGGCTGGAGCGCCGTGTTCGGGCAGCTCGACCCACCGGCCTACCTGATCTACGCGGCCGCGATCGTCTGGACGATCGGCTACGACACCATCTACGCCATGCAGGATATCGAGGATGATGTCATTGCCGGCATCAAGTCGAGTGCCCGCTATTTCGGGGCCTGGACGCGCGAGGCGGTCGGGTTTTGCTTCACGCTCTCTGTCGCGCTCGCTGGCGTGGCGACCTGGAGCACGGGCGGTGGCGCCATGGCCTGGATTGGACTTGCGGCCTTCGCCGCGCATCTCGCCTGGCAGGTTTCCCGGATCCAGGGCGCGACCTCTCCGGTCGCGCTGGGCCTGTTCCGCTCCAACCGCAACGCCGGCCTGCTGCTGGCCGGCGGCTACGCACTCGATGCGTTGAGCCGCTCTTTCCTGTGAAATGAAGGCCCAAGGCAGCGGCCCGAAGAGCGGTTTGCGTTCTTCGGGGAAAGCCGATGCCGACATGGAAAGATTAGATCATGGACGGGATGCGATATGCGGTCCCCTGATCTAACCGCTCAATCCGTCAGCCGCTCGCCGGAGACGATGACCGGCCGCGCTGGAAGCTGCGCGGTCTTGCGCCGTGTCAGGAAGCGTGGGCGGCGGCCATTGAGAAAGGCGTGCCGACGGCGGATGCGGATCGGCCCCAGTGCCAGCCGGCCGAACTGAGGAAAGGGCTCGGTGATCACGCCATCGACGGATTCGAGCAACAGCGGCAAACCGCTGCTGCGACCACAGTCGCGCCAGTGTGCCACGGCATCTTCGGCATCGAAGACCGCGACACTGATCGCACGGCCATCGCCGGCCGTCAGAGCGAGTTCCAGACGTTCATCTTCGCCGGACGGATTGGCCAGCCGCAGGGCAATGCCGCGCCAACCGGGGTTTCCGCGCAAGATCCTCACCGAGGCGATGCGCTCGATGCGGGGCGCCTCGACCTGCACCGGCATCGGATTGCGCGCGACTATGCTGCTATGGTTCGGGCAGCCGAGAAGGTTCGGCGCAAAGCCGACCTCCCCGGCAGCCGGCGTGACGCTGGCCATCGGTTTTACGCCTCTCATGTCCCTGCTGCGCGGAGCCCTCTGTGAAGTCCGGGGCTCTCGTGCTTGCAGGGTGGAGAGTGGACCGCAGCCCTATCCGAGCGCTTAAGAGCTTCGGTTAAAGGAATGTGTTGCGGCCATTTGGGCGTCTAAATCGGCCGCTATCCGGCGTGATGCTTGACGGAATCTTTCGCAACTGCGCTGCTTTTTCACCTTGAAACCGCAGCAGGGAGGCTCGATAGGGAGCGCATGACTTCGCAAACGCTGCCTGTCGCCCCGGATCTTCTGCCTCACGTCCGGGAAAGCTGCATCGAGGCGGGTGCGCTGGCACTCGAACTGTTCCGCCCCGGAGCCAAGACCGCGGCCCGGACATGGTCGAAGAGCGGCGGCTCGCCCGTCACCGAAGCCGACATCGCCGTCGACACCTTCCTGCGGATCAGACTCTCGGAATTGCTGCCGGATGCCGCATGGCTATCGGAAGAGACCGCCGACGACGCGCAGCGGCTGTCGCGCCGTCTCGTCTGGGTCGTCGACCCCATCGATGGAACGCGCGCGTTCATGTCGGGCTCGCCGGACTGGGCGGTTTGCGTCGCCCTCCTTGCTGATGGCGCTCCGGTGACCGGCGTCGTGCATGCGCCCGCCTGCGGCGCAACCTATACGGCCCGACGGCACGAGGGGGCCTACTGCAACGACCGGCCGATCGCGACGACCCGCCTGACCAAGCTCGGCGGCGCTCGCATTGCGGGGCCGAAGCCGATGCTCGACGCCTTGGCGCGGATCGAGACGTTCGACGCTGCCGAGAAGATCCCTTCGCTCGCACTCAGGCTGGCACGGATCGCGGACGGCACGATCGATGCCGGGCTGGTCTCCCCTGATGCGCGGGACTGGGACCTTGCCGCCGCGCATCTCGTGCTGGACGAAGCCGGCGGCCAGCTCAGCGACGGGAGCGGCAACCCCGTCGTCTACAACCGCGAGGTACCGATCCACGGCATGCTTGTTGCTAGTGGCGCAAGCCTCGCGGAGCCGCTGCTTGCTGCAATGCAGCGCCTGCGCGAGACCCCGCCGCAGAGCGCATGAAGGCCAGCCGCCTCGGACAAATTCGACCTCGCTCAATCGGCACTCGCACCGCTCGCGCGGATAGCTTATCTGGTGCCGCGGCAGAGCCTCATTCCCGCTGGAGAGACCAATGAACGCGGACACCGACCAGAAGCAGCTTCTTCATCTCGTCTTCGGCGGCGAGCTGAGCTCCCTTGACGGCATCACCTTCAAGGACCTGTCGAAGCTCGACATCGTCGGCATCTACCCGAACTATGCGAGCGCCCATGCGGCCTGGAAGGCCAAGGCACAGGCGACCGTCGACCAGGCCCAGATGCGCTACTTCGTCGTGCACCTGCATCGCCTGCTCGATCCCGAAACCGCGAAGTCCTGAGCTGCGGGACAGGCATTCAGCGGTTCGGAAGCGGAGTTCATGGGCTTTTCCATCCTCAAGACGCGTGTGGCGCAAGAGACGCTCGGCCGGCTGCTGGCCGGCTATCTCAAACTCGTCCGCCGCACCAGCCGAACCGTTGTCGAACCGGCCGACATCTATGATCATATCCGGCCGGAGCTGCCGCTGATCATCGCGATGTGGCACGGCCAGCACATCATGATCCCCTTCGCACGGCCGGATTGGATGCCCGCCTGCTCGCTGGTTTCCCGCCACGGCGATGGCGGATTCAACGCCGTCGCGTTGCGCGAACTCGGCATCGGCGCCATTCGCGGCTCAGGGGCGCTCGGCCGCAAGGTCCGCGAGAAGGGTGGTGCGAGCGCGTTCCTCGCCATGGTTCGACGCCTGGCCGCCGGCGACACCATGGTGCTCACGGCCGACATTCCCAAGCGCGCCCGCGTCGCGGGGCCTGGCATCATCGCGCTGGCCAAGGCATCGGGTCGCCCGGTCCATCCCGTTGCCGTGGTGACGAGCCGGCGCGTCGACTTCAACAGCTGGGACCGCGCCTCGATCGGCCTGCCCTTCGGCCGCTGCGCGATCGTGGTCGGCGATCCGATCCGGATCGCGCGCGATGCCGACGAGGCCACGAGCGAAGCCGCCCGTCTCGCGCTCCAGGCCGGGCTCGACGCGGTCCATGCCCGCGCCTATGAGCTGGTCGGTTCCCGCGACCCCGGCGCGGGGCTCCGCGCTGCAACAGGAGCCAAAGCGGCATGAGCGGCAAGGGCCCCTTCCTCAGAGCCTACCGCATGGCGACTGCGCTGTTCGAGCCGGCCGCTGCAGGCCTGCTGGTCTGGCGCCGTCGCCGCGGCAAGGAAGATCCGACACGCTTCGCCGAGCGCCGCGGCTATCCCGGCGTCCAACGGCCCGACCAGACGCTGATCTGGCTGCATGGCGCCAGCGTCGGCGAGACGGTGACGCTGCTCCCCCTGATCGAGCGCCTGCAGCGGCGCGGGCTGGCCGTTCTCGTGACCTCCGGCACCGTGACCTCGGCGCGCCTGCTTGCAGCGCGTTTGCCAGCCGGCGCCATCCACCAGTACCTGCCGCTCGACGTACCGCGCTACATGCGCCGCTTCCTGGACTATTGGCAGCCGGCCATGGGGCTGATCTGCGAATCCGAAATCTGGCCCAATATGGTGATCGAGGCACGCAAGCGGGATATTCCGCTCGTGCTGGTCAATGCCCGGATGTCGGAGCGCTCCTTCAAGCGCTGGTACAGGGCGCCCAGAACCTCACGCTACCTGCTCTCCAGCTTCGATTCCTGCCTTGCCCAGTCGCAGGGCGACGGCGAGCGTCTTGCCCAGCTCGGCGCGCCGCGTGTCAGCATCGCCGGCAATCTGAAATTCGATGTCGCGGCGCCCCCGGCCGATCCGAACACGCTCGCGATTCTCGATGGGCTGACGGCCGGCCGGCCGATCTGGATCGCCGCCAGCACGCATCCGGGCGAGGAGGAGCAGATCCTGTCGGCCCATCTCGGCATCAAGCCGCATGTGCCGAAGCTGCTCACGATCATCGCTCCGCGGCACCCTCAGCGCGGCCAGGAGATCGAGGATCTCGCCCGGGCCAACGGTGTCGCCGTCGCGCGGCGCGCGGCTGGAGAGATGCCGGACCCCGATATCGAGCTCTATATCGCCGACACGGTCAACGAGCTCGGCCTCTTCTATCGGCTCTCGCAAGTGGCCTTCCTTGGCGGTTCGCTCGTGCCGATGATCGGCGGACATAATCCGATCGAGCCCGCCAAGCTCGGCTGCGCCCTGGTGCACGGGCCGTATGTCCACAACAACGCCGAGATCTTCGCCGCCTTCGATCAAGGCGGCGGTGCGCGTGAAGTTCCCGATGTGCAGGCGCTCGCAGGCGCGGTGCATCGCTGGCTCAGCGACCCGGCAGCCGCACGGCAGGCCGCGCGCGCGGCGGGGCAAACCAGCAAGCAGCTCGGCGGCGCACTGAGCCGCACGGAACAGGCCATCGAACCGCTCTTGATGCGCGTCGCTCTGGGCCAGCGCGAGATCGACAGCTGATGCGCGCACCGGCGTTCTGGTGGCAGCATCGGCCGAGCCTTCTTGCCCGGCTGCTGCAACCGATCGGCTCCCTCTACGGCGCGCTCACCGCGCGCCGCATGCGCCAGACCGGTACCGATGCAGGCATCCCGGTGATCTGTGTCGGGAATTTCATTGCTGGCGGTGCCGGCAAGACACCGACGGCGATCGCGCTGGCCGCGCTTGCGACAGCCCGCGGAGAAACGCCCTTCGTCCTGATGCGGGGCTATGGCGGACGGCTCGCCGGGCCTGTCGAAGTGGACAGGCGTCACCATGATGCCAACGGCGTCGGGGATGAGGCCGTGCTGATGGCCTCTGCCGCCCGCACCGTGGTAGCCCGCGATCGGCCGGCCGGAGCCGCCTTCGCGAAAGCGTTCGGCGCAAGCCTGATCATCATGGATGACGGGCTGCAGAACCCCTCGCTCACCAAACAGCTGCGGTTGGCTGTCGTCGATGGCGCGAGCGGGATCGGCAACGGTCTATGCCTGCCAGCCGGCCCGTTGCGGGCGCCGCTGGCTGAGCAGTTGGCGATGACCGATGCGATCCTGGTGATCGGCCCGGGCGAGGCAGGGGACAGGGTCGCCGCCGCGGCCCGGGAGGCCGGCAAGCCGGTTCTGCGCGGGCGGCTTGCGCTGTCGGCCGGGATTGCCGACAGACTTCGTGGTCAGGCCGTCCTGGCCGTCTCAGGGATCGGACGGCCGGAGAAATTCAGCGCGACCCTGCGCGAGGCCGGCGCCGAGATTCGCGCCGAACATGCCTTCGGCGATCACCACGCCTACACGGCCGAGGACGTGGCCAAGATCATCCACGAGGCAGCGGCGCAGGATTGCCTGGTGGCGACCACCGAAAAGGACATGACAAAGCTCGCTGCACTCTGGCCGTTTGCGGAGCAGCACCGCCTGCTGGCGGTCCCGGTCTCGCTCGTCTTCGACGAACCGAGCGAGATCACGCACCTGCTGGATGGCGTGAAGGCGGGCTCTCAGGCACGCCCGGCGCGGCGCAGCCGCAACAGCACCGCCTCCGGAGAGACATAGGCTTCCTGCCACTCGACCGACCAGTAACGCAGATCGTCGAGCTTGATCGGGGCGCCGGTCACGGCGCAGCGCACGAAGGCGCCGGGGCGCACCACGCGGAATTCGCCGTGACCATAGTCGACGGCAGCTTCGGGTCCCGGCACGGGAGGACGCTCGCTGATGTTCATCTGTAAGATCGAAAACCGTTGCTCAGGGAATGAATTATCCGATAACTCGGAGCTGTGATAGCGTTCCTGCCGATGATGTCCAGTCTCGTCCGACACGTCATGGCCCTTACAGGCCTCGCGCTGCTTTGGTGCGCGCCCGCGTCTGCGGGCGGCTATGAGCGCGTTCGCATCCCGGTCGAGGAAGGACAGCTGGACGGTGTGCTGTACCGCCCGAACGGTCCAGGGCCATTCCCGGCCGTGGTCGCCCTGCATGGTTGCGGCGGCCTGTGGCGCGACAATGGCAAATTGTCCGCCCGGCATTCGGACTGGGGCGAGCGGCTGGCTGCCGCTGGCTACGTCGTGCTGATGCCGGACAGCTACGGCTCGCGCAGGCTCGGTTCACAATGCGGCGTCAAGGAACTGACGGTTCGGGCTAGCCGTGAGCGCGTCGCCGACGCGGCAGCATCACGGCAATGGCTGCAGGCTCGCGATGATGTGCGCGACAAGGAAATCTCCCTGCTCGGCTGGTCCGGTGGCGGCTCCACCGTCCTGACCGCGATCCGCAAGGACAGGCGCCCGGCCGACGGCCAACCCGATTTCGCACGCGCCATCGCCTYCTATCCGGGCTGCCGCTTCCAATCGGAGTCCGCGAGCTTTTCGGCCAGGCTGCCGACCCTCATCCTGATGGGTGATGCGGACGACTGGACGCCGCCAGCGCCCTGCGACCATCTCGCCAAAGCGGCACGGGCGCGCGGCGAAGCCATCGAACTCGTGCTTTATCCCGGCGCGCTGCATGATTTCGATCACCCTCGCCTCGAGGTGAAGGAGCGCAGCGACGTGGCCTATTCCGCGACCGGAACCGGCAAGGTCACGGTGGGGACACATCCTGAAGCCCGCGATGACGCGATCAAACGCGTCAAGAGCTTCCTGATGGGGCGTTGAGGGACCCCGTACCGCGCTCAGCTAGATGTGCGGTCTCGGGATGAGATGGTGCGGATTGATTTTGAAGGGTGACGGGTCACTGATCCAGGCGTCGCAGATGGCCTGATAGGGCGTTCGCCATCGCAGCGCCTTGAGATGCTTGGCGAAGTTGTAGGCGGTAACGAAGACCAGGACGTGGGCCTTCAGGCTTTCCAGGCAATCGTAGTGGAAGATCTTGATCGTGGCGTCCTTGATTGTGCGGTTCATCCGTTCGGCCTGGCCGTTGGTCCATGGATGATAGGGTTTGGTCAGTCGGTGCTCGATGCCGAGCTCCCAGCAAGCGCGGTCGAAGGGATGGCCGCGCATCATGGCTGTCGGACCGGAACGGTTCTTGGGCAGATCAGCGAAAGCCATGCCGTTATCGGTAAGGACCGTGTGTATCTGGTAGGGGAATACCTCGGCCACAGCCCGCAGGAAGTCTGCGCCGATCTTGCTGCCGATGCGCGCGTGGAACTCAACGTAGGTGAACTTGGAGACCCGATCGAKAGCCAGGAACATGTGCAGCTTGCCTTCGGCGTGGCGCAGTTCGCAGCTGTCGATGTGGACGTAGCCGATGGCGTAGGTCTTGAACTGGCTGCGCTTGTCCGCCGTTTCATCCTTAGGCAGTCGGGAGATGCCGTGGCGTTGGAGGCAACGGTGCAGGGCGCTGCGGCTGAGGCCGGGGATGGTGTCCTTCAGGCAACCCAGCACGTCGTCCAGCGGCAGCAGTGTCTTCTGCCGGAAGGCCACGACGATGGCTTCCTCGGCCGGCGTCAGCACCGTACTTCGAGGGKCCTTCGGTCCCATGGGCGCATCGGATGTGGTGGTCCTTTTGCGCCACTTGAGCACAGTCTTCGGATTCAAGCCGTAGCGGACGGCAAGGGCCCG
>NZ_JBFTRC010000198.1:0-10485 GCF_056399325.1 Allobosea sp. 01N443 | reverse complement strand
CACACAGAAAGCTGGCTTGGGAAGGAAAATTTGGAGCGTGGGCTTGTTCGAAATCTAGATTTTTATATATCTTTTAGTTCAAGCAATGAGATCGAAAATAAGTCCTGCAAAGATTGAAAATCAAATTTATGAATATTGTTTGTTTAGTATACCAATCTGTCGAATTTAAGATTACCATATTTTTACTCGTATATTATTCACTTTATTTTTCCATAATTGAAATATACGACCTCTACCACCATGGGATATTATCAGTTTTCAGCGAAGAATTTCTCCGCGATCCATTGCCTCGCATACTGGGAGCCCGGGTTTGACGCGCGACAGCTATTGCTCCACCGCACGGTAGGGCCGGGACCACAGGCGCGCTCCAACTGCTTTCCCCCGAATCCGGATGGCTACTGGACTCCTGGCCAGCGGCAGGCACGGCCGTTTCATCACGCTCGAGACGATCCGATCCGGCATTGAGCCCAAGGATGGCGTCGCTCCCCGACATCTACATCACGCATGACGACCTCGGGATTTTGTCCGGCCTCGTTCAGACTGTCCTGCATGAAGGTCGCGTCGTCGCCGCTTCCCGGCTGATGGACGAGTTGTACCGAGCCCGGATCGTCAGCCCCGCCGAGCTCCCCGCAAACTGCCTGACTCTCTACGCGCCAGGCCGATATCTCAAGGAGCGCAGCGGCGCCGTCAGAGACGTCACCCTCATCCCCGGGCGAAGCATCACCTCACGCGGCATCATCTCGGTCCTGACCGTCGTCGGAACACATCTTCTTGGCCTCACGGCCGGGCAAAGCATGAGCTGGACGGATCCCGCGGGCCGCGTGCGCACCATCCGGCTCCTTGCGGCCACGGCCCGCCAACCGCGAGCTGTGTGACCGGCGGCAGAGCCGGGCCGGCAAGCCCGACCTGAACAGGCAGCGGGGCGCTCGCGACGGCGTCGAGAGAAAGTCGATGAGGTCGTCGCTGCTTGCGTCGACTCGCGGCCCTCCGCGAGCCGGTCACCACCGCCTGCTCGCGGCCCGAATGAGGGCAGGCATACGAACGCCTCACCCTAGGGGCGGGCTTCGCCCGATCGTGTCGAGGAAGTCGGTGTTGCTGCGGCTGGATAAGGATCGGCCGAGGCGCCATCGAGCATCCGGACGATCCCCAGAACGGATCGCGCGTTCCATAGCCATGACGAGGCAGCTCCTGAGGCGCATATAACATTTTTATTGCATTCAACGATCCATTAAATTGGTTTGAATGCCTTGTCATTGTGCGCAAGATGGGCAGACGGCTGGGTAGCCATTGCACCTGCCTGCCAGTTTGACAGACCAATTCCGGCATATGCCGGCGCCAGCCCTTTGGATGGGGATGGTATGAGCACGCACCCTGCCGATTTAGCTCCAGATCACACGCCCCTCCAAAATCGACGAGTTCCTCCTGGCAAAAGTGCTGAGGCARGAACAGCGTCAAGACTTCCATGTCCTCAGCTTGGCCTTGCATGGCGAGGGAACGGTAGCCGAGATTCCAGTCCGGCATCGGCGGCACAGATCTCGACCTCACTTATGCGTCGTGCTCGCCCATCCCGGCTCACCTGATCCCAACTCGATTTTCCCTCAGCAGGGGCGAACCGCGGTCGAAATGTTCTTTACGAAAGCCCTTCCGCGCGCTGCTACCTGAAGATCAGTTCGACGCGTGGTGCACTCGGTTCTCTAAGGCGGAAGCGTCCGCGCAGTTCAAGCTCGAATTTTCCTCCTGGGAATTCGGTGACGTCGTGCTTACCCGGACACTTTATGGCGAGGCATCCTCCTCCCGATATCATTTCGTTCCCGACCGGACTTGCTTTCGTATTGAGTCTGCAATGGGATCGGGTCAGCTTCCGGACAGGAGTTTGGCGCTAGCGACGAACGCCAACCCTGTTGACACCGCCGTTGCGATTTCCGGGCCGAGGCGCGGTGACGGCGCCGACGCCGACTGGCCGAGCGACGAGACGAACGCCGGGCCGCGCGACGCATCCGGCGGGATAACCGATATAGGCGCAATAAACGACGGCATTTGCGACTTCCGTTGTCGCGGCAAGCCCGGTGAAGGCGATTCCGGCCGTCGCCATAACGAATACCGCAAGTTTAATCTTTGCCATGTCAGGTCCTCAGGACTTGGAAGATAACAAGCTGATTAATCCTGCCACTATCGAAGCGGTGCGAAAATTGTACCTGAGGACATCACGTATCGCAGGACAAGCAGATGCGCGAGGCCGGAACATGTCTAGAACATCTGGGTGGGACGGAAAGTCAAAAGCGGGACGTAGTACAAGGTGAGCGCATAAATCTGGTAATTTTTGGTGATTTAGCGCTCCTGTTTCATAAAAACACGAAGAGTGACCGGAGCAGATAGCACTATACGCGGCAGCAGGTGGCATCGAAATCCCGTGAACATCAGAATTTGTCTTGTGATGACTGCTTCCATCTGAGCATCAGGCCTCTGACGGTTTTGGCGGGGAGAGGATGAACTCACTGAAGCGCCATGGACATCAAAGCGCGTTTCTGATGTCCCGGCCCCCAGCTCGTTGTGGAAGTCGCAGACCCCTCGCCCGGGCAAGCAGCCCCTCTGACCGGGGACAGTAAATCCGCTACTGCTCCTTCTTGAACAGGTCCTGGAAGATCAACTCGCCCCAAGTGCGGCCGCGTGCGTGTACCAGCGCGCCACCCTCGTTGAGCTTTCCCAGCTTGACGGGTGCGAACCCTAGTTGTTTGGCGAAATCCGCCACGAGAGTGATCGCGTCCTCGTCGTCGCTCGACAGAAAGACGACCCGGTGCCCGCCCTCGACGATCGGATCGGCAGCCAGGGTGGCCGCAATCAGGTGATTGAAACCCTTCACGAACTTGGCGCCGGTGAACGCCTTCGCGACGAAGGCGGAGGACGGGAGACCGTCCAGCTCCTCAGGGACTGGCAACGTGTTCATCGCGTCGATGACCGTCTTGCCTTTCCAGCTCGGCAGGGCCTTCGCAACCTCGCGATGTTCCCCGAACGGGACCGCCAAGATGATTGTGTCGGCCTCGAGTGCTTCCCGCAGCGACTTGGCGACGACCGTGGGTCCAATCGCCCGAGCCTGCGGCGCCAACGCCTCGGGCGGCCGGCGGCTCGCGACGGTCACGTCGATGTTTTTACGGGCGAAGGCGTGGGCGAGGGCCTGGCCTATCTTACCGAATCCTACAATCGCATAGCTCATAATACTTCTCCGATCCGTGTTGATAATGAATCCCCGGGCTTCAACGGCGCTGGGTATTCGTTCCGCTGTGTGGCGACCTTCGCGTAGACGTCCTGCCGTGAACGACTTCCGTGCGGCCGGACTGACCGTCCAGCGCGGAAATCGTTCCACCATGGACACGCTGGTTGCCGCCCGTCAGCCGCTTCCCGCGATCCGGCGCGAATTCAGATGGCCGAGAAGCCGCCGTCGACAGACAACTCCACCCCATTCACGAAGCTCGAATCGTCTGAAGCAAGAAACAGCGCCACCGCCGCAATTTCCTCGGGACGACCCATCTTTCCCCGCGGGATCAGGGATTCGAACATCTTCCTCGCCTCCTCGGTGAGGACTTGGTCCTGCATCGGTGTGGCGATCGGCCCCGGGTGCAGCACGTTCACCCGGATATTCCTGCCCTTCAGTTCGTTGAGCCACCCACGTGCGAATGCGTGCAACGCCGCCTTGCTCGCCGCATACACGGTGTAACCAGGAAAACCTTTCACCGAAGCAACTGATCCGGTCATGAAGATCGATCCGCCATCGTTGAACAGCGGCAGCGCTTTTTGCACGGTGAACAGCGTGCCGCGCGTATTCAGGCCGAAGGTCGCATCGAAATGCTGCTCGGTAATCTCGCCCAGTGGGACGGCTTCGCCCGTGCCGGCGCTCGCATACAGGACGTCGATCTTGCCCTTTTCCCGCTTGACTGTATCGAACAGGCGGTCGAGGTCGTCGAGATTGGCCGCGTCGCCGCGCACGCCGGTCACGTTCCGGCCGATCAGCCTGACGGCCTCATCGAGCGCTTCCTGCCGACGGCCTGTGATGAAAACATAGGCCCCTTCTTCAACGAACCGCTTGGCGCTCGCCAGCGCCATGCCGCTCGATCCACCCGTGATGACTGCAACCTTACCCTCAAGCTTTCCCATGACTTCTCTCTTCAGGCTCCGTGTTTGGTTGTTCGGGGAGGCCCCCGAGAACCTCAACATGGGTCCAACTGAGTCCGACGTTGAGTGCGGAAACGCGCAGATCGGTGGTGCGAAATCGATCCGGCTGGACGACTGACGCCAGCCGCGCAGATCGGTGTCCGCCGTTGGGAACTGGGCCGCGCTCGTCGATTTAAGCTATGACGGTCGCCCGTACTGCTGTTCGATGTGTTAGATACGGGCTTTGGAAGGCGCACTCTGCGGTGCGGGATTGCACCATGATCGACTGGGATGACGTTCGCTACTTTCTTGCCGTCGCGCGCGGAGGCTCAGTGCGGGCTGCCGCCAAGCGCCTCGGGGTGAATCACTCGACCGTGCTGCGACGCATCGCCCAGCTCGAGGAACGCCTCGGGGCGCACATGTTCGAAAAGCTGCCTTCGGGCTACCGCCTGACGGCTGCGGGGGAGGAGGTCCTCGAACTCGCGAACCAGATGGAAGCGTCGTCGCACCAACTGGAGACGCGCGTCTTCGGTMGCGACCAGAGCGCGCGCGGGCTTTTGCGGGTGACGCTTCCACCGTTCCTCGCCACACACCTGCTCATGCCGGATCTGGCCGATTTCGCGCGTATGCATCCAGACATCGAGATGGAAATCTCGTCGTCCGGCGAGCTGGCAAATCTGACCAACCGAGAGGCCGACGTCGCGATCCGCATCGTCTCCGACCGCAAGACACTGCCGCTCAATCTTCACGGCCTGATGGGACCGGAGCTGTTGAGCGGCGTCTACATGTCTCGCGATCGACTAGCCGCGTGGCGTGCGGGCGCGCCTGATCCGATGCGGTGGATCGTCATAGACAGTCATGGATTCCCGGTCTGGGCGCGCGAGGGAGAGGTTCACACCACGGGAGTTCCGTTCAGAACCCCGGACGCCGAGACGCAGATCGTAGCGGCGCAGCAAGGGATCGGGATGACGAAACTGCCGTGCTTCGTCGGAGATGCCGACGCTCTATTGGTGAGGGTGCCGGGCATCGACCTGCCCATGCATGGGACGCTCTGGCTTCTCACGCAGGGGGAAACACGCAAGACGAAGCGCGTGCGGCTCTTCACCGAGTTCGTATCCCGCAGGCTCGCCGCGTACGCTCCGCTTCTCGCGGGGCTGTCCATATCGCGCGACTGACGCCCGGCAGGTCGCCGGCGACGCTTGCAGTGGACAAGTGCCGGCAAGCGGACATCCCCAGCGTCCGACTTGGGCGAGAGCGGAACTCTGGCCAACACACTCGTAGCGTCTGCTTTTGGGCAATGTGGCAATTTCCGCAAATGGCGCTCGGCCGCCGATATCGTTCGATGATGCGCTACGGAGTGGCCTAAGGTTGTCCGCAACTTTGGCTCAAGCCATCAGTCTGGTCACTGCCGCCTCCCAGCCATCTAATCCGCCCGCTCGACCCGCATCGAGATAGAGCCGGGTCGGTCGAAGATCGAAGCCCCGCCCTTCACTTCGCCGAGGATGACGATACCGGGCTGAGGGACTTGGCCATCACGATAGTAGACGACGAAGTGGTCCGGGCCCCAAAGCCCGATCGTCCCGCTCTTGAAGGCGCGCTGCCGCGCTGCGGCGGGCAGACCCGACGGCAAGCTTCCCGTTTTTTCCTGACGAAGGTGGTCCGTCATCGGAATGGTCAGGGGCAGCATGCCAAGCAGCGCTTTGGTCGCGGCGTTATCGGCGAGCTCCGCCGTAACGGAACCCCACTCCGACGAGATCTTGATGCGTTCCTGAGCCATTGCTGTTCCGATCGTTGCGAGGAGTATGGCGCCGGCGATCCGAGTGGCTTTGAGCAGCATTGTCCGATCCTCCGTAGTGATGTCGTTCACCGAGCTCCCGCCGGTCCAGCGGCGGGAGCTCGGCCTGCGAGCCTTTGGCCGCCCACCGAGGGCGGCGGCCCCATCGCTTCGTGTCCGGTCGAGATTAGGCGACGAGATGCCGGCCGAAGAAGCTGGCCAGCTTGTCGAACGGGATCACGTCGACCTTGTCGTAGAGATCGACGTGGCTGGCTCCCGGAATGATCATCAGTTCCTTCGGCTCCGCGGCCGCCGCATAGGCGGTTTCGCTGAAGTAGCGCGAATGGGCTTTCTCGCCGTGGATCAGCAGAACCGGGCGCGGCGAGATCTCCTTGATGTAGGTCAGGAGCGGCATGTTCATGAACGAGAGCGACGTCGTCCGGGTCCAGGAATTGCCCGAGTTGACCGCGCGCGGATGGTAGCCGCGCGGCGTCCGGTAATAGTCGTGGTAGTCGACCAGGAACTGCGCCTCGCCGCCTTTCAGATCATTGTAGGGAGGCTGGTAAGCCGGGGTTCCGTTCGCGGCGTCTTCCCAGCGCTGCCGGCTCATCTGCTCCAGCATCTGCGTGCGCTGTTCGAGCGTCACGCTGTCGTTGTAGCCCTTCGACATGACGCGGGTCATGTCATACATCGTGCTGGCGACGACGGCCTTGACCCGCTTGTCCACGGCGACGGCGTTCAAGGCCATGCCGCCCCAGCCACAGATGCCGATGACGCCGATCCGCTCGCGGTCGACGGAGGGGTGCAGGCCGAGATAATCGATCGCCGCGCTGAAATCCTCGGTGTTGATATCCGGCGAGGCGACGTTACGGGGCTCGCCACCGCTTTCACCCGTGAAGGACGCGTCGAAGGCCAGCGTGACGAATCCGCGCTCCGCCATCGTCTGCGCGTAGAGGCCAGACGACTGTTCCTTCACCGCTCCGAACGGCCCGCCAATGGCCAGCGCCGCCAGCCGCCGATCGCCTTGGCCCTTGGGCAAATAGAGATCGCCCGCCAGGGTGATGCCGTATCGGTTCTTGAAGGTGACCTTCCGATGATCGACCTTCTCGCTCTTCGGGAAAGTCTTGTCCCAGTCCGCTGTCATGCCTTGAGCCTTTGCTTTGGAGAGGTTGAAGAGTGATGCGGCTGCCAAGGCGGCGACGCCCGCACAGGTCAGCTTCATCAAGTCGCGACGGTCCAGTCGTGCGGACGACGCTGTGATCGTGTTGGAGGTGTCCATCGTTATCTCCCCGTTCTCTGTGGCTATTCGGGCTTCAGCAGACGTTTTCCGTTGCCGATCAGCGCGATGCCGATGGCGGCCAGGGCGACGCTCCCCAGGAAGGTCGCGAAGATCGACAGGCCATCGAGCAGCATCCCGCCGACCACGGCCCCGAGCAGGATCGAGGCTTGGATCGCGGCCACCATCAGGCTTCCGGCGGCCTCCGGCGCATCGTCGACGTTCTGCGACATCCAGGTCATCCAGATCACCGACATGGCGGTGTTCATCGCACCCCAGAGAGCCAGGAAGAGGCCCACTGCAGCGACCGAGCCGCCGAGCAGCAGGAGACCAATCGTGCAGCCGCCCATCAGCAGCGCGGGCAGCTTCAGGAGAGGAGCGACGCTGCCATGCAGGAAGCGGCCGGAGCCCCAGGTTCCAAGGAAGCCAGCGCAGCCGAGCACCAGCAGCAGGATCGACAGCGTCGTCACGTCGGCTCCCGTCACCTGTTCGAGGAACGGGCGCAGGTAGGTGAACATCGTGAAGGCCGAGCCCCAGGACAGCATCGACGCGATCAGGCCGCGCAGGAAATACGGGCGCTTCAGCAGGCCGAACGTGGTCCGGAAATCCTGCGGCTGGCGCGCGGGCAGCGACGGCAGGGCGATCACATGCCAGACGAGGTTGACGGCGACGATCGGCGTCAGCGCCCAGAACACCGCGCGCCAGCCGAACAGACCGCCGAGATAGCTGCCGACGGGCGCGGCGAAGGCTGCCGCGATCGCTTGCCCGCCATACATCAGGGCCAGCGCGCGAGGCACCTCGCTCTCGGGAACCAGGCGCATGATCACGGCCGTCGCGAGCGCCCAGAAGCCACCGATGCAGATCCCGAGCAGGGCGCGACCGAGCATCAGCACCGCGAAGTTCGGGGCGGCCGCGACCAGGACCAGCGAGACCAGCATGAAGGCCGTCATCGCGACCAGGACCCATTTCCGGTTCAGCGTCCCGGCGGCCGTGGTGATGACCATGCTCGCCGCCACCGCGAAGAGACCGCTGATCGAGATCGCTTGACCCGTCTGGCCCTCGGTCGCGCGCAACCCCTCGGCCATCGGCGTCAGCAGGCTGACCGGCATGAACTCGGAAGCGATCAGCATCGCCACGCAAAGCGCCATCGAGAGGACGGCGCCCCAGGCGGCGGTCGGCTTGGTTCCTTCCTCCGATACGGCGGTAGCCGCCATGTTGGGTCGCTCCTGCATCTGTTGATGCGGTGCAAAATAGTGGTTCAGGCTCGGAACGATTACCCGCCGAAATTGGAATGCACTGATCGATGTGATCGATTAATCTCGGCAGGCAGACACCGAGGGTTCTCATGGACAAGACCGATCTCAACCAGCTCCGGTGGTTTCAGATCGTCGCCGAGGAGCACAGCTTCACCCGGGCGGCGGCGAAGATCGGCGTCGCGCAATCGACTCTCAGCTACGCGATCAAGCAGCTCGAAGATCGCATGGGCGTTCGCCTTCTGACCCGGACCACGCGCAATGTCGCGACCACGACCGCGGGCGAGCGCCTGCTCCAGACGATCACGCCGCGGATCGCGGAGATCGAGGACGAGATCGCGGCGCTGACGGCGTTGCGCGACAAGCCGTCGGGCTCGGTCAGGCTGACACTATCCGACCATGCGCTTGAAAGCGTGGTCTGGCCGAAGCTCAGGCCGGTCCTGCGGGATTATCCCGACATCAATGTCGAACTGATCCTCGACAGCACCTTCCGCAACATCGTCGAGGAGGGTTTCGACGCAGGGGTCCGTCTGGGTGAGAGCGTCGAGATGGACATGATCGCGGTCCGCATCGGCCCGGACTGGCGGCTGGTAGCGGTCGCTTCGCCCGGATATCTCGCTGCGCACGGAGTACCGGACCATCCTCAGGACCTAGTCGGGCATGTCTGCATCAACATGCGCCACGAAACAGCCGGCGGGCTTTATGCTTGGGAGTTCGAAAAAGCCGGAAAGGAATTGCGTGTCCGGGTGAGCGGCCAGCTCACCTTCAACAACTCCTACGCCATGATCGATGCGGCGGTGAACGGCTATGGCATCGCCTACGTCCCCGACGACATAGTGGAGCGGCAGATCGCGTCGGGCGAACTGGTCCTGGTGCTGGACGACTGGTCGCCCTTTTTCGACGGCTATTTCCTTTACTATCCCAGCCGCCGCCAGAACCTTCCCGCCTTCAAGGTCGTTGTCGACGCTTTGCGCTACGGAAGCCAGGCAGGATCAGGACGGTCTTCTGGCCTGGGCTGAAAGTCCGCTTTCCGGCAGGCCTCGAATGTCCGGAGTTGGCGCTACGCCGCCTCAAGGCTTCCACCCGTGGCTTACGACTGGGTTGGGTGGCTAGCTGAAGTTCGCCAGGTCGGCTCCCCAGGGCGGGATGGGCCAAAAGCCGACATTGCGCCGCTTTCTTCGATCACCCCGTCCGCGCGGGCGAGGAGCATTGGCGGTATTGTGAGGCCGCATACACGCCTTGACGGTCCTCAAAGATTGGTGGTGAGGTCGAACCTAGTCTGCTTCTCGACGCCAKCCAGGGCCGGGCAACACGGAATTAATCAAGCGCGTTGTCGAACCATCCGCACGGCGAAGATCAGGATAACTGCCCCAATGAAGCCCGCGATCAAATAACCGACCCAACCGGGACCGAATTTGATACCCATAAGGCCGAACAGCCAACTAGCAGCAGCGGCCCCTACGATTCCCAGGACGATGTTCATCACAAGTCCCATGTCGCTCTTCATAAACTGCTCGGCGAGCCAGCCAGCAATTCCGCCGACAACGATGGCGGCGATCCAACCGATTTCCATACGCGACCTCCCCAGCAATGCAGCCAATAGTAACCGTGTACTTTGAGGCGTTACGGCAAAAAGGGCCCTCAGCAAGGCCCGTTCGGATGGGATCTCTGAAAGGATAGAACGAGCCGAGCCGGACGGCAATGCGCGGCGGCTGGCTGGGGCGCGATGTGCACGGGGGCCGTGCTTGGCGCAGCACCCTTGAGCCTTATCGAAGTCCGCTTTGGGCCGATTGTGTTGAAGAAGTCGGCGCTGGGTAGGCTATCGATCGAGGCTGGGTGGCTTTGTGAGAGAGGCCTTCGCCCTCATGCCGCCAGTGGCGGCGCTCCTACCGGCATCAGCTTCGCCATTTTCCTGAGGTTCTGGGCAGTGGCTGCGAGGAGGAACTCATCGCGGGCACCGCATGGTCCTCGCAGTCTCAAGCGGTCGAGTTTGAGGATGCGCTTCAGGTGCGCGAACAGCATCTCGACCTTCTTCC
>NZ_JBFTRC010000197.1:0-10488 GCF_056399325.1 Allobosea sp. 01N443 | reverse complement strand
CCCGGGAGCAGTTCGATTACCTGCTCGATCACGGCGTGCATTTTGCCCAAGGCTGGTTCTTTGCAAAACCGCTCCCCGCCAAGGAGTTCATCGCCTTCTATCACGACAGGCAGGCGAGCCACGGTTCGGGGCCCGATGTCATCMGGCGCGCCGCCGCCTGAACGGTCTCGCGGTTACGCCGGGAGCAACCGACCGAGTTTCGCCACAACCTCCTCGACCGTGTCGGCGGTCACGCGCGAGATGCCGAAGACGAGCCCGGTCCGGGGCGGACCAAGATGGAAGCGCGACATGGGCTGCATCGCATAGCCGTGCTGGCTGAGATGGTGAGCCGTGGCGCGATCATCGGCACGCTGATCCTTGAACCATGCGGCCAGCTGGAGGCCACCTGTACCGCCGCCGAGGTGCAGAACCTGACCGCAATGATGGCTCAGGGCCGCCATACTCATGGCCATGCGCGCGGCATAGGCAGCGTTCATCTTGCGAATATAGGCGCGCAGCCGCCCCTCTCGGATGAAATCGGCAAGCGCCGCCTGAACATGGATCGGTACAACCGCGCCTCGGAGTTGCAGGCCGACATGGGCGTCTTCCAGCAGCCAGGGTGGAACGATCGCATAGGCGACCCTTACCCCCGGTGCCAGAACCTTCGAGAACGTGCCGAGATAGGCGACGACATTGTTCCGATCGATGCCCTGCAGCGCCGCGATCGAGCGGGATGCGTACTGGAATTCGCTGTCGTAATCGTCCTCGATGATCAGAGCTCCGCTGGCTTGCGCGACCTCCAGCAAGGCCAGTCGGCGTTGCAGGCTCATCGTTGCGCCAGTGGGGTATTGATGCGAGGGCGTGACATAGATCAGCCGCGCCGGCGGGCCGGAGGCCTTGCTGACATCGATCCCTGCACTGTCGCAGGGGACCGGGACGATGCGTGCTCCGGCCGCCTGCAGCAAGGCCCGTGCCGCCGGGTATCCTGGCTCTTCCATCCAGGCGATGCTGGCATCGCTTGCGGCGGGTTGGAGCCGGATGGACGCGAGCAGGCCGATCGCCGCCCTGGTCGAGGGAAGGACGAGGACCTGCTCAGGCCGCGCGACAACCCCGCGCCGGTCGGCGACATGAGCGATGATCGCTTCCTGCAACTCGCGGATGCCACCGGCGTCGCCGTAGCCGAGATCGTGAATCCGCAGCGAGCGGGCTCGGGCGCCCAGGCATCGCGCCCAGGTTGCGTGCGGAAAACCGGCCAGGTCCGGGATGCCGGGCTCGAAGAGTTTCTGGGCGGGCGGTTCGGCGCTCGGCCATGGAGTGGTCGGCTCGGCGCGATCCGGTCCCGGGGAGGGCAGCTTCGCAACGGGGGCAACGCGACTGGCCGATCCGGACGCGGCCTCAAGATATCCTTCCGCTTTGAGCCGGTCATAGGCCAGGACGACCGTCGAGCGGGCGACACCAAGAGCGTTGGCCAAAACGCGCGTCGACGGCAGGCGCTGACCTGCAAGCAATTGGCCCTGCAGGATGCGGTCCCGTACCGCGCGGTAGACCTGTCCTTCTAGATCGCCCGCGGCCCGATCGAGCGGAGACCACACCGGATGCGGAGGTGTTGTCGCGACGTCCAAAGTGGTCTGATGAAAATCCATGAACTGGCAGTTTATGTCCTACCGGCAATCCCGACAACTGTCGCCGGTTCCGGTCTTCAGCCCGGTTCGACATCAGGAACGCATCATGGATCTCTCACATTGGAAGGGCGTGCCGCGTCCGGAACGCGTAGCGCTGGATGGGCGATACACTCGGCTCGAGCCGCTGGAGGCTGCGCGGCACGGTAAGGATCTCTTCGCCTCAGCCCAGCAACCAGGCGCGGAGGACCGCTTCCGCTATCTGTTCGAGGAGGCGCCGGCCGATCTGGCAGCCTTCGATCCCTGGCTCGAGAAGGCGTCAGCCTCGCCCGATCCGCTGTTCTTTGCCGTGATCGACAAGAGGACCGGTCGGGCCGAGGGACGCCAGGCGCTGATGCGGATCGAGCCTGCACATGGTGTGATTGAGATCGGCAACATTCTGTGGGGACCCGCGATCGCTCGCGGTCGCGTCGCGACCGAGGCGCTCTATCTCTTTGCCAGCCATGCCTTCGACACGCTCGGCTATCGCCGTTTCGAGTGGAAGTGCAATAACCTCAACGAGCCCTCGAAGCGCGCCGCGCAGCGCTTCGGCTTCACGCCGGAGGGCGTGTTCCGCCAGCACATGGTCACCAAGGGGCGAAACCGCGATACGGCCTGGTTCGCGATGGTCGATGGCGACTGGCCGCGCCTGAAGGCCGGCTACGAGGCCTGGCTCAGCCCGGATAATTTCGACGAGACCGGCCAGCAGCGTTCGAAGCTGGCATTTTAGGATTGGCGCCAGCGTCTCGCATGCCCTTCCGGTCAAGGCGTTTGGCTGGATGGGCGCGATACGGGGTGGGGAGGCCGCAGGAGCGGCTTTCCCCTACCGCTCCGTGATCTTGAACTCGATCCTGCGATTGCGGCGATAGGCTTCGTCGTTGCTGGCGAGATCGAGGGGTTGGAACTCGCCGAACCCGGTTGCAGCGATGCGATCGGCGGGGAGGCCGCGTGTGATCAGATACTCGACAACCGCGACCGCACGCGCCGTCGACAGGCTCCAGTTGGACGGGAACTGTGCGGAGCGGATCGGGCGTGCGTCGGTGTGGCCGTCGACGCGCAGGATCCACGGGATATCGGGTGGCATCTCATGGCCGAGATCGGTCAGGATGGTTGCGAGCTTGTCGAGTTCGGCCTTTCCTTCAGGCTTCAGCACGGCTTGGCCGGCATCGAAGAACACCTCTGACTGGAAGACGAAACGGTCCCCGACGACGCGGATGTCGGGACGTGCACCGAGCACCTGCCTGAGACGGCCGAAGAAGTCGGAACGATAGCGCGCCAGTTCCTGCACGCGCTGGGCGAGGGCGACATTCAGGCGCGAGCCGAGATCGGCAATACGGGCCTGCGATTCCTTGTCCTTGGCTTCGGAAGCCTCGATGGCCTGCTCGAGCGCAGCGAGTTGCCGGCGCATGGCCTGGATCTGCATGTTGACCTGCTCGACCGTCGCCTGGGCTCTCGCCGAGAGCTGCTTCTCCGCGTCGAGCGCTTTCTGGGTGTCGGCAAGCTGGGCTGGTCCGTTCGTCGCCTGCGCTTCGAGCGCACCCTGCAAGCGGCCGCGCTCGCTCTGTTCGCGCGTCAGGGTCGATTGCATCAGGAGCAGGTTCTCCTGGGCCTGCCGGTTGGAGACGCGCTCCAGCGCAAGCAGGTCGGACAGCTCTGATATCTGGCGATTCAGCCGTTCCAGCGCGGTGTCCTTGCCGGTCAATTCCTGCGACAGGAAGAACTGACCGAGCACGAAGACCGAGAGCAGGAAGACAATGCCGATCAGCATCGTCGAGAGGGCATCGACGAAGCCGGGCCAGAAATTCAGCTGCTCACGGCGGTAGGTGCGAGACAAAGCCATGGCTTCAGGCCTCCTTCGGCTTCGCGTACGCCTTCGTCAATGAGCCCGACGAGCGGATCATGGCTCGGAGACGCCGTTTGCGGTCAGCCGCTCGATCAGGCGCTTCAGATCCTTCTCGCGCGCAGCCTGCGCCTCGACCCAATCGCGGATCAGCTGCTGTTCGGCGCGCATATGCTGGACCAGCCCCTGCACGCCTTCGGCAAGGTTCGAGATGGCCTGAGTGGCGGCGCGGTTATTGGGGCCGTCGGCCAGCGCTGCACTGAGCCGGTCGAGCTTGTCGCCGAGATTGCGGCCGATCTCGGGGGCGAAGCCGGGGGCCGCGACGGCCGAGGCCGCCTCCCGGCTGCGCGAGCCGAGCCAGCTCTCGAGTTCGTTGCGGAAGCGGCGCTGTGCCTGGCCGACCTGCAGTTCCAGGAAGCCGAGGATCAGCGAGCCCGCGATGCCGAAGAGCGAAGACGAAAAGGAGAGGCCCATGCCGGCAAGCGGTGCGGCGAGGCCGGCCTTGAGTTCGTCGAAGAGCACGCCGGCTTCAGCGCCGGTGCGCAGGCTCTTGATGACGTTTCCGACCGAGCTCACGGTTTCGAGGAGGCCCCAGAAGGTGCCGAGCAGGCCGAGGAAGACAAGCAGGCCTGCGAGATAGCGCAGGACCTCACGACCGTCGTCGAGCCTGACCGCAATCGATTCGAGTACGGAGGCCGCTTGAGTGGGGGCGAGGGTCCCGGCGTCGAGGGCCGGCAGCACGGGACCGAGCGGGGCAATGACCTGGCCGCGCTCGACATCGGCGAGCCCGGGCGCTGCGGCGAGGCGGGTCGCAGCGGCCGCTTCGCTGTTGACGCGCCAGAGCTCACGCAGTGCGATCAGCGCTCCGACCAGGAGCGCGCCGAGGATGAGCCCGTTGAGACCGGGATTGGTCATGAAGGCCGTGACGAGGCCGCCCTGGAGGATGAAGCCCAGGAATCCGATCAGGGCAAGGAACAGGATTGCGCGGATCGCGTAGCGCAGCGGCCGCGAAAAGCGGGTGGTTTCCCGTGTCGTCGCGACCGTGCCCATCTCGGCCGCTGGGACCTCTCTGTCCATGCCTCGTCTTCCGTTCGCCTGGAGCCTGCCACTCCCGGGTGATCCCGAGCCGGCGTCTCTCATCAACCATCCGGCCGTCAGCGGGGTGGACCCGAATCCGGTCACCCCTGTCCACGGCCGCAACGCTGGAGGCAGACTGTCGCCTCCCGCTGCGCCATGATCAAGCGTGAAAGATCAAAGCTGTATGTCAGCCAGCCGTCTTGAGCGCGGCGCGAAGCGCTTGTTCACCGACTTCGTTGCCGCAGATGATATCCTTGGCGCTGGTCGGCTGCTTGCCATCGAGGGTGCCGAAGGTACCGCCAGCCTCGCGGATCATCACGGCGCCCGCCGCGAAATCCCAGGTGTTGAGGCCGCGTTCCCAGTAAGCGTCCATCCGGCCGGCCGCGACATAGGCGATGTCGAGCGCAGCGGAGCCCAGGCGGCGGACATTGGCAAAGCGCGTCATGACGGCGCCGAGCTCGCGCAGAAAGAGCGGGTGGCCGCCCTTGCCGATATGCGGCACGCCCATGCCGATCAGCATGTCGGTCGGCTCACGGCGGCCGGAAACGCGCATCCGGCGGTTGTTGACATAGGCGCCCTTGCCCTTCTCGGCGATGAAGAGCTCGTCCTTGGCTGCATCATAGACGATGCCCGCGACGAACTGGTTGTCGCGCTCCAGCGCCACCGAGATGTTCCAATGCGGAATGCCGCGCAGGAAGTTATGGGTGCCGTCGAGCGGGTCGATATGCCAGCGGTTGCTCTCGTCGGTGCCGTGGACGACGCCGCTCTCCTCCATGACGAAGCCGTAGCCTGGCCTGGCCTTCTCCAGCGATTCGCGCAGGATGCTCTCGGCCTTGTGGTCGGCCTTCGAGACGAAATCACCCGGGCCCTTGGCGAGCACCTGCAGGTTCTCGATTTCTCCGAAGTCGCGCTTCAGCGAACGGGACGCCTTCATCACGGCGTCGGTCATCACGGTCATCAGGGGAGAGCGGATCATCTAAAACCTCATGCGCGCCTTGAACGCGAGAAGGCCGGCAGCGCCATCGCTCCGGCCTGGAAATTCTGCCGTCACTTGCTCGGCTGGCTCGGCGTAGTCAAGGCCGTGCCCTCGATCCGGTCGGCGGCGACGCGTGCGATCCGGTTCATCTGCTCAGGTGTCATGCGATCAAGCAACTGGTCGAGCATGGGATCGTCGAGGCCCTGGGCCCTGGCGGCGAGATGCCAGGCAGCGGCCTCGGCACTGTCGGGAGCGATGCCGCGGCCAGCCAGATAGAGACGGGCGATGCGGTTCTGCGCTATCGCATTGCCCTTGTAGGCGGCGCGCAGGAAGAGCCTGGCGGCAGCTGTTTCGTCGGTGGCGACGCCCTCGCCATTGAACAGCATGATCGCATATTCGATCTCGCCCGCGACATTGCCGCTCTGTGCCGCCTTCGCCATCCATTCGGCGGCCTTCGCATTGTCCTGCGGCACGCCGCGGCCCTGATTGTAAAGCGTGCCCAGCGCGTGTTCGGCATCGCCGATATCGGCTTTCGCGGCGATTTCGAGAGAGGCAATAGCCCGCTTGTCGTCGGCCTCCTTGCCTGTCGCGAGCAGCGCCAGGGCCAGGTTGTAGTTGGCGGCCGGATGCCCGGCTGCGGCGGCACGTTCCAGCAGCTGGCCGGCCTTGGCGGGGTCGCGCTTGCTGCTGCGCTGGTCGAGCAATGCGATGGCGAGCGCATAGACGGCGTTGATGTCGCCACGGTCGGCTGCGCGCTCATACCATTCGGTGGCGGCCGTGGTGTTTTCCGGGACGCCGAGACCCTGGCGATAGATTTCGCCGAGCAGTGTCATGGCAGCAGCGTCAGTGTTATCAGCCTCGACGCGCTTTAGCGCCTCTTCCTGAGCCCTGCGATAATGGCCAGCCTGAAGGGCGCCATAGGCGAGGTCGATATCGGCGGCCGACGCAAGCCCGGCCGGCGCGAGCGCCAGCCCGACGAGCAGCAGGTTGCGCCGAAGGCGTCTCACCGGCCGGCCTTCCGGGTTGCGCAGGCGGCAATCGCCGCATTGGCGGCCTCGACAAGGGCGCGGATGTCCTGATCTTCGCCAAAGGCCCATTCGCCGAGCGCGATGAATTCGGCGCCGGTTTCGACAAGTGCCGGCACGGATGCCGCGTCGGGCGCATAGGCGACGCATGGCGTCTCGAAGATCTCCGCCCACCAGGTGGCGCGCTCGACGACGGCCGGCAAAGGCGGCATCGAGYCGTCAGGCCGCGGTTCGCCGAACATCACGTAGTCGACGCCTGCCTCGCCGACATCCATGGCGTCGTGCCGGGCGCGCAGGCCGCCGGCGCCGATGATGCGCTCATCGCGCAGGCTGGAGCGCGCCTCGCGGATCGCCTCCGGGCCGTCGACCAGGTGCACGCCATCGGCGCCACYGCGTGTCGCAATCAGCGCGGAACCTTCGACGACAAGCGCAACGCTGTTCGACTGAACGGGCCCGGCGATGCGCTTGACGCGCTCGATCCGGCTGCGGTCGTCGCCCTCGGTGAGGCGGAGCAGCACGGCGGCGACGTCGCCGCCGGCGAAGGCCTGCATCAGGCGGAATGACATGGCCTCGGCATCCGCGACGGGCGGAGTGACGAGCATGAGGCGGGTCTGTGAGGTTGTCATGGTCATGATCTTGCGCGCAAACGGCCTGCGAGAGCGTCCAATGTCAAGACCGCAAGCCCGGCGACCAGACTCCAGAAGGCGGAACCGACGCCGAAAAGCGAGAGGCTGGACGCCGCAACGGCGAAGGTGATGACGGCGGCGAAGCGCTCGGAATCCTTGGCCATGGACTGGCCGAGCGCGCCTGTCAGCGAGCCGATGAGGCCGAGTCCCGCGACCGCGACGATCAGTGCCTTGGGCATGGCGATGATGAGCGCGAGCAGCAGACCGGCTGTCGCGGCGATGCATAGCCAGAACAGGCCGTAGGCGATGCCGGCCTTCCAGCGTTGCTTGGGGTCGGGATGAGTGTCGGCGCCCGTGCAGATCGAGGCGCTGATCGCTGCGAGATTGACCATATGCGCGCCGGTCGGCGCCGTGATGAAGGACATCAGCCCGGTGACGAACAGACTGGGCGAAGTCGGCGGATGATAGCCGGCGGCGCGCAGCACGGCGAAGCCCGGCAGGTTCTGCGCGGCCATGGTGACGAGATAGAGCGGGATGCCGATGCCGATGATCGCGGTCAGGTCAAAGCGCGGCCAGGTCAGGACGAGTTCGGTCAGCGCCATGTCGCCGCCGGGCAGGGTTGCGAGGCCGGTTCCAAAGCTCAGCGCCAGGCCGGCAGCGAGCGCGGCGATGACGCCAAGAAACGGGTTGATCAGGCGCGCGACCAGGAAGACGGCGAGCAGCGTCAGGACAAGGGCGGGTTGCAGCTTCATCTCGTCGAAGACGGCGACGACAAAGCGGAAGATGACGCCGGCGAGCATGGCCGAGGCGATGGTCATCGGAATCCGCTCGATCAGCGCGCCGAGCGGCCGGAAAGTGGCGGTCAGCATCATCAGCGCCGCAGCGGCGAGGAAACCGCCGATCGCGGCTGCGAGATCAAAGCCGCTTGCGGCCGCGATCAGAGCGGCGCCGGGTGTCGACCAGGCGCAAATGATCGGCATCCGATGGCGCCAGGACAGCCAGATGCTGGCGAGCCCCTTGGCGATGGCGAGCCCGACGATCCAGGACACCGTCTGTGCCTGTGTCGCCCCAATGGCTTGCGCCGCGGCAAGCACGACCGCGACGGAGGCGGCAAAGCCGACAAAGACCGCGACCAGCGCGGAAAAGACGATCGACATCGGGCACTACCGCGGCAGTAAGGTAAGCCGCGCAGGGAGTGCGCGGCCAGACGGGCCTTTCCTTGAACCAGAAAAGCACGGCGCCCGGAAGGGCAGGGACGAAACCGGCTCATGTCCGCGGCGCCTGTCGCRGAGCTGCCACGGCTCCCTTTTCAAAGTGAAACGCCCGGCGAAAGGCCGGGCGTTTCTGTTCGGTGGGTTCAGGCCTGGGTCGCGACTCTGCGCCGCGCCGCGCCGATCCGTCCGTCCGTCCGTCCGAGCGGTGTGACTTACGCGGCCCTGCCCGCAAAGGTCGGGTCGAGCTCGCCCTTGGCGTAACGCTTGGCCATCTCGGCGGTGGTGGCGACGCGCTTGATCTTCGAGGCCTGTCCGGCGGTGTTGAACTCCTGCAGGCGCAGCGTGCAGAGCTTGGTCATTGCCTCCATGGCGGGCTTCAGATATTTGCGCGGGTCGAATTCGCCGGGATGCTCGGAGAGGATCTTCCGGATCTGGCCAGTCATGGCCATGCGATTGTCGGTGTCGATGTTGATCTTGCGCACGCCGTGCTTGATGCCGCGCTGGATCTCCTCGACCGGTACGCCCCAGGTCTGGGGCATCTTGCCGCCATACTGGTTGATGATGTCCTGCAGGTCCTGCGGCACGGAGGAGGAGCCGTGCATCACGAGATGCATGTTCGGCAGCTTCTTGTGGATCTCCTCGATGACATGCATGGCGAGGATCGCGCCGTCGGGCTTGCGCGTGAACTTGTAGGCGCCGTGCGAGGTGCCCATGGCGATGGCGAGCGCATCGACCTTGGTCTCGGCGACGAATTTCACGGCCTCCTCTGGATTGGTCAGGAGCTGGTCGTGGGAGAGCTTGCCCTCGAAGCCATGGCCGTCCTCCTTCTCGCCTTCGCCGCTTTCCAGTGAGCCGAGCACACCGAGCTCGCCCTCGACCGAGATGCCGCCGAGATGAGCCATCTCGGTCACCGTCTTGGTCACACCGACATTGTAGTCCCAGTCCCCCGGGGTCTTGCCGTCGGCCTTGAGCGAGCCGTCCATCATCACCGAGGTGAAGCCGGCCTGGATCGCGGTCATGCAGGTCGCCGGCTCGTTGCCGTGGTCGAGGTGAACGCAGACTGGGATATGCGGGTAGATCTCGGTGACGGCGTCCATCATGTGCTTGAGCATGATGTCGTTGGCGTAGGAGCGGGCGCCGCGCGAGGCCTGGATGATGACGGGCGCATCGGTCGCGTCCGCTGCGGCCATGATCGCCAGTGCCTGTTCCATGTTGTTGATGTTGAAGGCGGGCACGCCGTAATCGTTCTCGGCGGCATGGTCGAGCAGTTGGCGAAGCGTGATGCGGGCCACGATGGTCCTCCCTTTGGGCTTAGAGCGTTCGGGGAGGATTTAGTGCGGATGACCCGTCATGGCAAAGCGAAAGCGGCCGCAGCGTGAATGCAGTTCGTGGCCGCGCGCTCCAATGAGGCGCGCCTGCTCGGCAAAGTCGCCGGTATGGTCTCGGCCATCGTGACCAGGCCTGCAGGGTCATGTCCCTGCTTTTGGACGAGCTCTTCCGGGGAGCGCTTAGCCGAGCATATGTCCAAGGATGACTGAGGTTCAGTCACCGGGCCCGCAGCCAGAAGGCCGGTGATGCCGATCGGCAACCAGCGCGGCCCCGGCCAGCCGACGAAGTCGGCAGGCACGTCGATTGTTCGATTGGAGCCCTGCCAGACCTGCTGTGCGGACGTGGAACAGGAAGATGAAGGCGTTGCGGCTTACCGCGTCCGCAGCGCCTCGACGCCCGGCAGGGCCTTGCCTTCCATCCACTCGAGGAAGGCACCGCCCGCCGTCGAGACATAGGACAGGTCGTCGGCGACGCCAGCATGGTTCATTGCTGCGACGGTGTCGCCGCCGCCGGCGACGGCCACGAGCCGGCCGGCCTTGACGCGCTCGGCCGCAGCCTTGGCGACTGTGACCGTCGCCGTGTCGAAAGGATGCAGCTCGAAGGCGCCGAAGGGGCCGTTCCACACCAGCGTCCTGACGGTGTCGAGCTTGAGCACGACCTCGGCGACGCTGAGCGGGCCAGCATCGAGAATCATCTCGTCGGCAGCGACCTCGGTGATCGGCACGACGCGGTGTCCGGGATTGGCCTTGAACTCACGGGCGACC
>NZ_JBFTRC010000196.1:0-12965 GCF_056399325.1 Allobosea sp. 01N443 | reverse complement strand
CCATACGGATTGTTGATGCACCGGGAATCATAGGGGCAATTTTGGGCGGTGGCTGTACCACTGATGCCAATGACGGCAACTGCCGCGAACAATGCCTGTTTCATCGTGACCACCTGCCGTCGAGTCTCTTGCGTCATCCCGGCGCGAAGATAGCATTCGCGCCCATTTTTGCTAGACGTTGGGCAAGCGCCGTGAGGGGCGTATCGCCAGACTTGCTTCAAAACGCTTCCGCCTGTGGAAAGCTCACTTGGAGCGCCGCGGCGTTTTTGATTGTTGGCCTTATGGATACTTGAATTAGAAAAATATTTTAAATTTGAATGCCATATAGATTTCTTACGGTTCCCTCCTGCGCACCATTGTTTAGCTTGGTTTCACAAGCATTCCGGATCAGCCGTAGGGCCAATCTGGGGCAAAGAGCCGAGCGTTTCCTCGGTCTTATGCTGCTGATCACGAATCGCGAAGCATCACTTCCGAGTGGCGGCCTGCTTTGCATATGTCCGGTAGCAATGCGGGCAAGTCGGCTTCCCGCTCGCAAATGCCATGCTGTCWGGCTCTAGGCGCTGAACGATATGGGTGTGTGGCAGGCGGAAGGTACCTACTCGCGAGCTGCCTGAATGGCTCACACACGATCCGATCAGCAGCGAGTGCTCGCTGCGCCTGCAGGAGGAGATTTCATGTCCTATGTCGATGAACTCGAGCCGCTCATTCGGTTGGAGCAGGAGCTGCGGCAGACGATCGCGCTGAGCCTCGCGGAAGAGAGGGGCCAACCCCACGTCGGGGCCCCGACCGAGGAGCAATTGCTCGCTGCCGATGAGGCGATCGCGGCTTGGGCCGAGGTGGTCGATTTCGAGCAGGACATGCGCGCTTTCCGGCCGCTGACGCCTCTGCAGACGCTGCTCGCCCAACATCTCGGGATATGCGAGCGCATTTTCGACATCCGCGACAGGCGGCTGTCCTGACCAGGATAAGGTCAATCGGGAGCAAGGCCGGGACGCTCCCGCGCGAGCCGGAACGGCCCGAGCGACCCGGCTGCCCCATGTTTCGCAGGTCTAGCTGCCAGCCGTCTCCTCGGCCGTCGCCTTGTCGAGAATCTCGACCACCTCTTCCAGGCTCTCCCTCACGCCGAGCATGAAGTCCTTGCGGAAGCCGATGATGGTGTCCGGCGGGTTGCCCTTGAACGTATAGACCACGCTGACCTGCGCGGGATTGACGTAGACGGGCTTCCCATCGGAGGGCGAAGTGAACTTGCAGAGCTTAGGCATGATCTCTTCCGTCAATGGCGATTCGATGAGCAGAGCTATACGGCAAGGCGGCCGCTCGACGAAAACGCCGGGCGTTGGTGCCAGCCAGCTGATGAAGATCGGCGTCACAATTTGGCGTAGCGAGAGCCGTGTCCGACGACGGCGGAACGTCGCTTGGGCATGCCGTCCCGGACCCAGCATTCCCACTCGGGCATCCCTGCGTCACGCTAAGTGAGGTGCCTCACATATCCGACCGGCCGGAATGCGTAGTCTTTCACGCACTGACGAATGTCGGAGCGCACCATGAGCCCCACCTGTGACGAGAAGCTTGAGCAGTTCCGGCGCAGGGAGGTCGAACGCGCGCAGAAGGCAGGCCTGTCAGCCTATATCCTGAACGAAGACGGCAGCGTGATCCGCATCGCTCCCGACGGCAGGCTAGATCTGATTGTCGTTCAACTCGGTAGCCAACACGCACAGGCCCCCGGGGCTCGCTCTCGATAGCTCACGGCCCGACCTCGGGCAGTCGTACTGCTTGCCCCGGGGCAGTCCCCGAGCCCCGATGTTGGCGGATATCGCCTGGGCCGCTTGACGGTGTCATGCCGCGTCAGCTCGCTCGCCCGCCGCGTTCACAGGTCGATCGCAGCCTCGGTCAATGACGAGCGGCAGCCACCGGAGGCGCCGACTCGCGACTCGACACGGGCCTGCAACAGGTGTGATCTCGACAAGAGCGCCGAGGGCTGCGACGACGCAGGCCTTCCAAGCCGTGCAAGTGCTGGTTGTTCCGGGAGGTCTCACCATGACGCGCAGGTTCACCGCAGCTTTGTCCTTCATGCTCTCCCTGGTTCTGGCAGCGCCGGCCGGGGCGCAGATCGGCACGCCAGGGAACGCGCCGCTCACACCTGGTGGCCCCAGGCAAGGTCTTGGGCCCCCCTCGCTCAGCGACAGTGTGCCGGATATCCGATTGCATTCGAGTGGCGGCGGGATCCCGGGCGCAGGCCCGCCGATCGGCTATGGAGGCACGCAGCCGCTGGGCAACGCCGGCATCGGGGCCGGATATGGCATGGTCGATCGCCGCGCGGTCAGAACGACCGGCCGGCACTGCCAGACATCGAGCCGGATCTGCGTGCTGAACCGCCCGTGGAGGCGGCGAGCCCGGCCTTGACCAACGTGTTGACGCCTGTCGCGAGCAGGATCGCATGGCCCGCGAGCGTCGGGTCAATGACGCCGAGCGCCATGCGCGACATCGAGATCACGACGGCATCGACATCAGCAATGCCGGACAGAGCGGCCGTGGCGAGCACGCCCGCATCGCCGAAATGCTGCTGCAGCAGGCGTGCGGCAAGCATCACCACCGCGATGAACGCTGCCATCTTCAGAGCGGAGCCGAGTTCCAGTGGATTCGAGATCTTCAGCTCCGGGCGCTCGGAGGAGCCGCCAGTGTTGATCAGCATGAGGCCGGCGCCTGCCGCCAGGACGCCGCCGGCGCAGGCAAGGGGCAGTGCAAGGAGCGGGATCAGGACCGGGTTCAATGCCATCGCGACCACAGCGACGCGCAGGACCATCACCACCCCGGCGATGAGGATGCCGGCGCTGAGCAGACGGCCGGAATCAGAATGCTGGCGCGCGAGCCCGGCCAGGGTCAGCGTTGTCGCGGTGGAGGAGGCGAGGCCGCCGGCGACCGCCGCCATGATCACGCCAAGGCGGTCGCCAAAGATCCGGACCGCGACATAGCCTCCGAAGGACACGGCCGCGATCAGGATGGCGAGCAGCCAGATCGAATAGGGATTGATCGATCCCCATGGGTCGATCGGGCGGTTCGGCAAAATCGGAAGCAACAGGAACGACATCGCGAGCAGGGTCAGGACCGAGCGGATTTCCTGCCAGCTCAGCGAGGCCACCCACCGGTGCAGCTGTTCGCGCAACGCCAGCAGCAAGGTCATCGCGACTGCGCCTGCAATCGCCGCAGTGAGATCGCCCACCACGGCGAGCGCGCCCAGCATGAAGGTCAGCATCCCGGCGATGACTGAGGTCGCACTGACATTCTGCTCGGCGCGCGCCTCCAGCCAGTGGAAGGCGCCGAAAGCCGCACTGTATCCGAGAAAGACCAGGCCGATCGCGATGCCCCCGAGCTGCTGGCCGATGGCTCCGGTCACGCCGCCGAGCAGCCCGGACAGCGCGAAGGTGCGCAGGCCCGCGGCGCGCTGGTGGTCATCCTCGTCGCGCGTGCGCCAGCCACGTTCGAGACCGACCACGAGCCCGATGGCGAGGGAAACGGCGAGGCGGCTCAGGAGGGCGTGTTCATCCATATCGGTCTGCGGCTTGGCTCGGGCGTGGCGATCGTTCGACGAGCATATCGGAAGCGGCCGGTTCGGATAGCGCCCAGGGCGCATCCCATGTGGCACCCGCGGCTGTCATCTGCAGGTCATGCAGGCGGTCTTTAGACCAGCCCATGTCGTCATCGCGGGCGGCCTGGCCCGTCTTATGCTTGGTGAGTTGGTCATGAATCGGCTGGTCATTATCTACTCGGAAGAGGACTACGCCTGCGCTTGCGAGCGCCTCGAGGAACTGCGCACCAGGCCGGATTGCCGGGCGAAGGACGAGGAACTCGACGCGATCCATGATGCCATGCTCGCCTGGGAGCTGAGGCAGGACGACTGACATCCAGCGGATGGTTCTGCTGCTCGCCCGTCGCGAACTGGCAGGCACCCGAGTCCATGTTGCGACGCACTCAGCCCACATTCTCACGCTAGCCACCCTGGACCGCCCGAAGAATCTCCGGGGCGGACGTCGCATTCCTGCGGGCGCGCGACACTCTGGCCGGCATCTCTCGGCCGCTAGCGAAAGGAGCCTGGCCGATGCTCGTGCAGATCGGAACTCTCATCGCCGCGACGAGCCTCATTCAGCTCGCGAACGGCTTCTTCAACACCTTCCTGTCCCTGCGGCTGACGATCGAGGATTTCGGTTCCACGCTGAACGGCGTCGTGCTCAGCGCCTATTTCATCGGCTTCACCATCGGGGCGGTCGGGTCCGGGCAGGTGATCCAGCGCATCGGCCATATCCGCGCCTATGCCGCATTCGCGGGCATGGTGGTGGTTGCGACAGCCACGATGCCGCTTCTTGTCTCGCCATTGGCCTGGATCGTTTGCCGCGCCGTCATCGGCATGGGCTGCGTCGGCCTGTTCATCACCACGGAGAGCTGGCTGAACGCCAAGGCGCAGGCGGATCAGCGCGGGCGGGTGTTCTCGATCTACATGGTCGGCACGTTCCTGGCGCTGGCGCTCGGCCAGTTGCTGATCGGCAAACTCGCCATTCACTCCATGACGCCCTTCAACATCATCGCCGTGCTCTTTGCACTTGCCCTGGTGATGGTCAGCACGACGCGCGCCGAGGCGCCGGGGATCGCACCGGAGGCGACGCTGCGCTATGGCGAGTTGACCCGGCAGGCGCCGGTGGCCGTGGTCGGCTGCGTCATCAGTGGCATGATCAGCAGCGCCTTCTACGCGCTCGTACCGGCCTGGATGCTGAGCAATGGCGTGCCGCAGCAGACGATCGCGCTCTTCATGCTGGTCGCGGTGCTGGGCGGTCTGGCGCTTCAGGTTCCGGTTGGGCGCCTGTCTGATCGTGGCGACCGCCGGCTGGTTCTGGCCGGCCTCGCGCTCGGCTTTGCGGCGGCGGCGCTGCTGCTGGTCATGTTGCCCCCGAAGCTTGCAGCGGTGCTGCCCGTGGCGGCGGTGCTCGGCGGCTTCATGTCGACGCTCTATCCGGTCTGCGTCGCCCATGCGCTCGATCGCATGCCCTCAGATCGCGTCGTTGCCGTCAGCGGCAGGTTGATCCTGGTCAGCGGCTTCGGCTCGGCCCTGGGGCCGATGCTCGGCGCCGCCGTCATGTCGCGCTTCGATATTGGCGGGCTGCTCTATTTCATGGCGGCCGCGACCATCCTGCTCGCCGCGGTCTCCGGCCTGCGCGTGCTCGTCAAGGCGCCGCCTGTCCGGGTCGAGCGTCCCTTCGAGATCATCGACCCATTGACGGCACCGATCTCGCAGGAGCCGGAAGCGACGGATCCGGACGGAACGCCGCGCGCTGTCCCCGCCTGAAGCGTGCGGCGGGCAGCCTCAGGCATCGGCCCGAAAAGTGGATTACGGTTTTCGGGAAAGCCGATGCAAGCACAGAGAATCATCGGCTCGAAAAGTGGATGACGGTTTTCGGGAGGGCCGATGCAAACGCAGAAGATCACCGGCCGGGATACGATGTCCGGTCCGATGACCTAACCCATGATGTGATAGCCGGCATCGACATAGATCGTGTTGCCGGTCATGCCGGTGGCGGCATCGCTGATCAGGAAAGCGGCGACCTGCCCGACCTCGTCGATGGTGACGACGCGCCCTTGCGGAGCCCGCGCCGCGGCTTGGGACAGAAGCTCGTCGAAACCGGCGATGCCGCCGGCGGCGCGTGTCTTCAACGGGCCCGGCGAGAGCGCGTGCAGGCGGATGCCCTTCTGGCCGAGTTCATGGGCGAGATAGCGGGTCGTGCTCTCGAGCGCAGCCTTCACCGGTCCCATGATGTTGTAATTGTCGAGCACCTTCTCGGCGCCGTAATAGCTCATGGTCAGGATCGCGCCGCCCGCGCTCATCAGCGGCTCGGCCTTGCGGGCCATTTCGATCAGCGAATAGCAGGAGACGCGCATTGCCTGCTCGAAGCCGTCCCGCGTCACATCGACGACCCGGCCATGCAGGTCGTCGCGCGGTGCAAACGCGATCGAGTGGATGACGAAGTCGAGCTTGCCCCAGCGCCTTGTGATTTCCTCGAACACGGCGTCGAGCTGCCCGGGCATCTCGACATCGAGCGGCATGATGATCGGGCTGCCGAGTTCCTCCGCGAGCGGGCGCACCCATTTCTCGGCCTTGGCGTTCAGATAGGTTATGGCCAGCTCCGCGCCGAGCCGGTGCAGGACCCTGCCGCATCCGAAGGCGATGCTGTCCTCGTTGGCGATGCCGACGATCAGGCCCTTCTTGCCGCGGACGATGTCGTCGATCGTGCCCATCTGGCTAGTCTCCGAAGATCACGCGGCGGAAACGGCTGAGCGCATAGGTGAAGTATACACTGCCGATGACGACGAGCGCGACGAGCTGCAGCCAGACCACGGAGAGGCCCGCGCCGCGATAGAGCACGGCCTGCGAGAACCCCACGAAATGCGGTGTCGGACTGATGATCTGCATCACATATTGCAGCCAGACGGGCATGCTCTCCATCGGCGTGCTGGAACCCGACAGGAGCTGCATGATCACCAGGATCGGAATGGCGAGCAGCCCGAACTGGCCCATCGAGGTGGCGAGCGTGCCGAGCATGATGCCGAGCGCCGCGACCGTGAAGGCGTAGAGCGCCGCACCCGCCAGGAAGAGCGTCAGCGAGCCGGCGATCGGCACCTGCAGCCACCATTGCACGACGACCGCGAGCGACAGCCCGGCCGCGACCAGGATGACGAGCCCGTTGGCGATGATCTTCGCCAGCATGATCTCGGCCGGCACGACCGGCATCACCAGCAGATGCTCGACCGTGCCCTGTTCGCGTTCGCGGATCAGCGCCGCGCCGGTCAGGATCACTGTCAGCAACGTGACATTGTTGATCACCTGCATCACCGAGGTGAACCAGGCCGAATTCAGGTTCGGATTGAACTTGGAGCGGATGACGACATTGATGGGGGCGCTGGTCACGGTTTCCCGGCCGGCCAGGAAATTCGTCACCTCTTGCGCGATGATCGACTGGATATAGACCGAGCCGTTTCCGGCCTGGGTCATCGCGGTGGCATCGACATTGAGCTGCACGGATGCCCGCCGGCCGGAGAGAAGATCGGCCTGGAAGGAGGGCGGGATTTCCAGCACGAAGACCAGCCGGCCGTGATCCATCTCCTCGTCGATGTCGCGTGCGCTGATCGTCAGCGCGCTCTTGAACAGCGGTGGGTTCAGTGCGTTCTGGATCTGGCGCGAGAGATCGGAGCGGTCCTCGTCGACAATGCCGACGGTCAGGTTCTTCGCCTCGGTCGAGGCACCGGTCGCCACCGTGTAGACGGCGATGCTGAAAGCATAGACCACGAGGATGAGCATGACAGGGTCAGCCCGAATGCTGCGCAGTTCCTTGATGACGAGCTGGTAGATATTGGCCAGATGCAGCCGAAGGCCCGTTGGCCCTTGCTGCGCTGGTTCCGTCGTGGCGCTGGTTCTCTCCGGCGACATCTCAGAGCTCCTGTTTGCGCAGGAGAAGCTGCGAGACGACGAGGAAAAGGACTGCGAAGCCAGCGAGCATGATGAGGTTGAACGACAGGTCGTCGAACCCCAGGCCCTTTGTGAAGGCGCCGACGCTGACCGGCTGATACCAGGCCGTCGGGAAGCCGAGCCCGATCATCCGTGCTCCGCCCGACAGCGAGGCGACCGGAACGAGCAGGCCCGAGAAGTTCACTGCCGGTATGATCGACAGGATCGCGGTGGCGAATACGGCGGAGACCTGTGTCCTGGTGAAGGTCGAGATCAACTGGCCGAAGCCCGTCGTCGCGATCACGTAGAGCAGGGTGCCGAGCACCAGCATCGCGATCGAGCCCTTGATCGGCACCCCGAAGAGGATGATCGCAAGCAGCACCAGCAGCACGAAGCTGATCATCGCGATCGCGATATAGGGCAGCTGCTTGCCGAACAGGAACTCGAACTTGGTGATAGGCGTCGACTGGAAATTGGCGATCGAGCCGGTCTCCTTCTCCCTCACCACCGCAATGGCGGACATGACGGCCGGGATCAGGATCAGCATCAGCATGATCACGCTCGGCACCATCGCATTGRCGCTCTTGAAGGCCTGGTTGTAGCGGAAACGGGTCTCGACATTGACGAGACTGGCCGCGCTCGTGCCGGCACTGTTCTGGGCGAGCCATTCCTTGGCGTATTGCGCGGCAAGCCCGGTGACGTAGCCCTTCGTCGTCTCGGCGCGGAACGGCATGGCGCCGTCGAGCCAGACCGCGACCTCCGGCTTCCTGCCGGATTGCAGGTCGCGCCCGAAGCCGGGCGGGATCTCGATCGCGAGCTGCAACTCGCCGTTCCTCAGCCGCTGGTCGAGCTCTTCGGCCGTCCTGATCGGCGCACGCTCGTCGAAATAGCGCGAGCCGGAAAAGGCCTCGATCAGCTGGCGGCTTTCGGGGGTATTATCCTGGTCGAGCGCCGAGAAGCGCAGGTTCTCGACATCAAAGGAAATGCCGAAGCCGAAGGCGATCATCAGGACGAGCGGGCCCAGGAAGGCGAAGGCGAGCCGGATCGGATCGCGCAGCAGCTCCATCGTCTCGCGCCGCGAATAGGCCCAGAGCCGCTTCGGGTCGAAGCGGCGCGGGGCCCGGATGGGTTCCGGTGGCGGGAGTACCGCGTTCGGGTCAGGCGCCTCCGATTTCGCTTCGCGATCGATCCCTGCGGCCTCGGCGAGATAGTCGACGAAGGTGTCCTCCAGCGAGGAGCTTCCACGTTCCCTGACCAGTTCCTCCGGTGTGCCGACTGCGAGCACCTTGCCGGCATGCATCAGGGAGATGCGGTCGCAGCGCTCGGCCTCGTTCATGAAATGCGTCGAGAGGAAAATCGTCACGCCGTCATCGCGCGAGAGATCGATCAGCGTGCGCCAGAAGGCGTCGCGCGCGATCGGGTCGACGCCGGAGGTCGGCTCATCGAGAATGAGCATGGCCGGCCGATGGAGTACGGCGACCGCAAGCTGCAGGCGCTGCTTGATGCCGAGGGGCAGGCTGTCGGGCCGAGAGTCCACCACATCCCTGAGGTCGAAGCGCTCGAGCAGCTCCGCGATGCGACCTTCGATCTCATCGTTCGGCAGGTGATAGAGCTTTGCGTGGAGTTCGAGATTCTGCCGGACCGTGAGTTCGGTATAGAGCGAGAAGGCCTGCGACATGTAGCCGACATTCCGGCGCGTCTCCATGTCGTTGGAGCCCATCGGCTTGCCGAACAGCTTGGCCCAGCCCTCGGTCGCCGGCAGCAGGCCGGTGAGCATCTTCATCGTCGTCGATTTGCCGCAGCCGTTCGAGCCGAGGAAGCCGAAGATCTCGCCGCGCTCGATCCGGAAGCTGACATGGTCGACGGCCGTGAAATCGCCGAAGCGTCGGGTCAATCCTTCGGCCTCGATCGCCGGCACGGCGCTGTCGCTGGCCGGGCGCGGGCGTACGATGACCTCCTGGTGCTGCGCCCGCTTCGCCTCCGGGAGCAGCGCGATGAAGGCGGCTTCCAGCGATGTCTGGCCTGTCTTCCCCAGGATCTCGGAGATCGGCCCCGAGGCGATCACCTTGCCGTCATCCATGGCGGCCAGCCAGTCGAAGCGTTCGGCCTCGTCCATATAGGCGGTGGCGACGATCACGCTCATTTGCGGCCGCCGGCCACGGATGGTGTTGATCAGGTCCCAGAACTGGCCGCGCGACAGCGGGTCGACACCGGTGGTCGGCTCGTCGAGGATGAGGAGGTCCGGGTCGTGGATCAGGGCGCAGCACAGGCTGAGTTTCTGCTTCATGCCACCCGACAGCTTGCCGGCCGGGCGGCCTTCGAACGGGTCGAGACCCGTCGCCTTCAGCAACTCGTCGATCCGCCGCCTGCGCTCAGCTTCGCCCTGGCCGAAGAGCCGGCCATGGAAGTCGATATTCTCGAAGACGCTCAGCGTCGGATAGAGATTGCGGCCTAGGCCCTGCGGCATATAGGCGATGCGGGCGCCCTGCTTCTCGCGATGGGCCTTGTCGGCCATGTCGCCACCGAAGACCGTGACATGTCCGGTCTGGATTTCCCTGACGCCGGCAATCAGGGCGAGCAACGCAGATTTGCCGACGCCGTCGGGACCGATCACCCCCACCATGCGGCGGGAGGGGAAGTCGATCGAGACATCGTCGAGCGCAACCGTTTTGCCGTACCGGTGCGAGACATGCTCGACCTTGGCAATGACGCCGTCGTTCATCAGGGGAGCTTCACGGTGAGATCTTCGGGCCACTGGATCGACGGGCTGGTCCGGACGAAGCCCATGCCGCGCACCCCTGTCTTGGCCTGGCGGTGATATTTCTTCAGGACGCGCGGATCGATCTGCAGCTTGACGCGGAACATCAGCTTCTCCCGCTCGTCGGCCGTCTCGACGCTCTTCGGCGTGAACTGGGCGTCCGCCGCGACGAAGCCGACATTGGCCGGGATGACATATTGGGGCAGCGGATCGACGGTGATCCGGGCCTCGTCGCCAAGGGCGAGCAGCCCGGCCTGTGCGGCCGGGAGATAGATCGTCATGTAGACATCGCTGAGATCGAGCAGCGTCAGGATGCGCGCGCCTGCGCCGACGACCTCGCCCGCGCGTGCGAGCTGGTACTGAACCCGGCCGCTGCGGGGCGCGACGAGCGTCATGTCGACGAGAACCRCCTCGATGCGGTCGACCTCGGCTTCGGCGCTCTTGATCGCGAACTGCGCCTGGTCGCGCTGGGCCTCGGCTGCGACGAGCGCGGCCTTGGCGGTATCCGCCTTGGCGACGCGCTGGTCGAAGGTCTGCCTGGTCAGATAGCCCTTGTCGACGAGCTGCTGGCCACGCTCCAGCTCAGCCTGGCTGAGGGTGATCTCGCTCTTGCGCTGGACGATCAGCGCATTGGCTTCCGCCAGCCCATGCTTGGCCTTGAGAACCTGGGATTGGGCGCCGCGAAGCTGGGCTTCGTATTCCGGCGACGAAATGCGCGCGACCACTTGCCCGGCGGTGACGTCGTCGCCTTCATTGACGAGCACTTGCGACAGGCGGCCGGCATATTTGGCGGAGATATCGATCTGCGTCGCCTCGATACGGCCGTTCGACTTGGCAATCCCGCTGGGCATCGAGCCGCTGCGCAAGCGCTGGAGGAACGCCTGGATCTTCGACTGGGCCTGGGCCGGCGCCGTGATCGAGAGGTCGCGCGAGACCGGGGCGAGCACGCTGCCGACGGTCAGGAGCGCCACCGCCAGGGCTGTCGCTGCGGGTAGACGGACCACTATCATCATCACTCTCCGAGCTCGGCGGTTGCGCTTGCGGCGAGAACCGGCTGCTTCCTGATCCTGTGTTATGACCGCGCGGGCTCTCGCGCAGCCACTCCGGTGCTCCGAAGCAGCCGCAGCGTATGCTGCGCGATCATGCGTTCCTCGTCCGTCGCGACGACGAAAATCTGCGTCCGGCTGCCTTCGGCATCGATGCGCCTGTCATTGCGCCGGTTGGCCTCGGCCTTGAGCGACAGTCCTGCCCAGTGCAGGCGATCAACCACGTTCTGTCTGACCTGCCAGGCGTTCTCGCCGACGCCGGCCGTGAAGACGATGCCGTCGAGCCCACCGAGCGTGACCGACAGGCTGGCGATGGCTTGCGCGACGCGGAGGCTGAAGAAGTCGATCGCCATTGCGGCCTCGGGCCTCTCGCTCTCCTGCAGTTCGCGCACATCGTTGCTGATGCCGGACAGCCCGAGCAGGCCGCTTTCGTGATAGAGCATCTGGCCGACTGCGGCCGGGCTCATGCCCTTCTGCTCGATCAGATGCAGGACGACACCGGGATCGAGCGAACCCGAGCGCGTTCCCATCGGCAGTCCGTCCAGCGCGGTGAAGCCCATCGTCGTCTCGATGCTGCGGCCGCCCTGCAAGGCGCAGACGGAAGCCCCGGAGCCGAGATGGGCGATGATCACCCGCTTGTCTGCAATCTCCGGTGCGATGCCGTACAGCGCCTTCGAAACATATTCATAGGACAGGCCATGGAAGCCGTAGCGCCGGACGCCCTCGTCATAGAGCGCACGCGGCAGGGCGAAACGGTCTGAGAGTTCGGGATGGCCGCGATGGAAGGCCGTGTCGAAGCAGGCGACCTGCGGCAGGTCGGGCCGGCGTTGGCGCAGCACGCGGATCGGGTCGAGATTGCTGAGCTGATGCAGTGGCGCGAGCGGGATGAAGGTTTCGAGCGTCTTCATTACCGCGTCGTCGACCAGCACCGGTGCCGAATAGACCGGGCCGCCATGGACGACGCGATGGCCGATGCCGATGATGGCCATGTCCCGGATCTCGCCGACGACCCAGTCGGCAACGACCTGTTGCGCCTGCGCCGAGTTCGCAACCTCCGCGACGGTGAAGCTGCGCTCGATCAGCGACGTTCCGTCATGGCTCTTTGCCTTGAGCCGCGGACGGGTTCCGATCCCGTCCACGGCGCCGCCGAACATCAGCTCGATATCGTCGCCTGCGACGCAGTAGAGCTTGAACTTGATGCTCGAGCTGCCGGCATTGACGACGAACAGGACCTCGGTCACCGGCTAGGCTCCGATTGGCTTGGCCTGCAGCAACGCATGGGCATAGAGCCCGGCAACGGCGCAGGAGGCGAGGCGGGTCCGGACATTGTCGGCGCGGCTGGTCAGAATGATCGGCACGCGCGCGCCGAGTACGATGCCTGCGGCATCGGCCCCGGACAGGAAGGTCAGGTTCTTCGCCAGCATGTTGCCGGCTTCGAGGTCGGGCACCACCAGGATCTGCGCTCGGCCTGCTACCGGCGAGACGATGCCCTTGATGCTGGCCGCCTCCGGGCTGATCGCATTGTCCAGCGCCAGTGGCCCATCGAGCAGGCCTCCGGTGATCTGGCCGCGATCGGCCATTTTGCAGAGCGCTGCCGCCTCGATCGTGCTGGGGATCTTGGTGGTCACGGTCTCCACGGCCGAGAGGATCGCGACCCTCGGGGCTCCCAGGC
>NZ_JBFTRC010000195.1:11846-18414 GCF_056399325.1 Allobosea sp. 01N443 | reverse complement strand
GGCCTGGCGCGCGCAGGCGATGTTCCCGGGCCGCTCAGCACGATGACCTTGGGATCGGCGGAGTAGAGGCGCCGCAGCAGGTTTTTTGTCGTTTGAAGGGCCATCAGACAGCCTGCCTGGATTTCGGTGCCGTTGCGGGTTCGAACAGCGGTTTGATGCCGAAGTCTTCCAGATCAGTGCTTCGATCGGGCCAATAACGCATCTTCGTGCTTGGCATGCCGAAAGCCCGGCACAGGCGCAGGAGTTCCGCATTGCCCACGACAATATGCGTGTAAGCCTGCTCGAACGCTGAGCATGCATTCACGGCCTGGCTCGTTGCTTGATCCCCTTCAGCGTATCCGAGCAGCGCCCATGTCTCCACCTTCAGTCGACGCAACGCGCCCATCAATGTGTGTGAAACCCCGCCATCCACCGATACGGCGCGGTGATAGCCGGCCAATGTGGAAATGGCGTCATCGGTATCCAGATGCTCGAAGCAGGGCATCGGCGTCCCCTGATAGCTCCGTGTCCATGCGCGGGACAGCAGCTCCGGCAGGGGCAATGCAATGATCTGCGAAAAGCATTTTGCGCGGCCGGGAGCGAGGGCGAATTCCCTCGCGATCCCCACGAGATGAACCTCCCACCCCGCTTCGATGAGCGTCAGTGCCAGCCTTTCGGCGGTCGCAACGCTCTCGGGCTGCCCCGAGGCGAGCACCAGGGCAGCAAGGGGCCTGGCATCGGACGATCCGCCGGGGAAGGCCGACGAGAGATTGAAGAGTTCCGGGTACAGATCGCGCGGCAGCGCCGCCTGGAGCCGGTACGTGTTCGGCATCGCCGACTTCCAATCGGCAGGGTTGGCCCCGTCTCCGGCAGTGGCGATATCCCGGCACAGCCGCGTAAAGGCCTCATCGATTGGCGCGAGATCGGCCGGCGCTTCCCTCACGGCCAGATCGAGTTCGATAGCATGCTGACGCTTGCCCGGCTGTCGGGGCAGGGCATGCAGATCGAGCGCGCGCCGCGATGCGTGCTCGACGAGAAAGGATGCCTCGACGGCCAGGATATGCGTCCGATCAGATGTCAGCCGGAACCTGTCCGTCTGCTCCTGGACAATCGTCCCCTCGCTCCAGGCCAGAAGACGATCATCGTGCAATCGATCCCGCATTGAGCACGTAACGACGGTCGATCGGGCAAGCCCGCGCTCGAGCGTCCACAAGACGCCAGCCAGCAGCGATTGCGCGGCAAGCGTTTCGCATAATGAGCTGTTCATGACGACAAGCTGCCCGGGGCAGTGACCGTAAGCAGGGCGCAGCCGGGCGCGCAGCAGACGGATGACATAGTCACTGACCGTCAGGGTCGTGACGTCGTTTTCACCGGTGAAGCACCGAACCAGCCCTGTATCGGGGTGATAGATCGCATAACGCGACCGAGCCTCGGTCTCAAATGCCAGGACGTTGCGAATACCGAACAGGAGCGGATGGCGGTTGCGGATATAGCGGAGGATCGGGGTGAAATCCCGTTCTGCCGCCACCAGCATGCTTTCTCCCCGGCGGCGGTAAGCAAAACCCGCATCGGCCACGTGGACCCCGCGAAAGCCGCGCTCGAGGCCATGCAGCCAGAATTCCCAATCCTCGACGCCCTGGCGCATCTCGGTGTCAAAACGGATCGGGGCGTCGAGCATGCGCCGTGAGACCATGCTGCCTGCCTCGCAGAAATTGCGGAACAGATGCTCCAGCGGCGAATAGGGTCCCGAGGTATCGGCGAATTCGGCGAAGCCGAACTTGTCGACATCCGGATAGGCCCAGCCGATGCTCGCATCGGCCTTGCGCAAGGCGGTCAGAAGCCGCTGCAGGAGATGGGGGCCGATGCGGTTGTCGCAGTCGAGCAGGTAGACGGCCTCCAGATCCGGGAAGGCCGCCAGAGCGAAGTCAATTCCAGTGTTGCGTGCGGCGCTCAAACCTCCATTGCGCTTGTGCAAATAGAAGATCCGCCCCGGGTAGGTCGCAGCAAATGTCTGGCAGACCTCGTCTGTTTCAGGGTGAGGACATCCGTCATTCACAATGACAATGGCGAAATTGAAATCAGTGACCTGTGCCAACGCCGTATTCAGCGCCTCGGCTGTCAGCGAGGGTTGGCCATAAGCTGGGACAATGACGGCGACTTTGACATCGGCCCCATCGCTGGACGGATCGTGCAACCGGTCGCCTGCAGGCGGGAAGAGCCATGGTTCACCCGGCACGTTGCCCATATTCATGCCATATTAATCCTGAGATTTGTCATGGAGATTAGATTGTTCTGTTCGATAATCCCGATAAATGAGGTTTTATGACGCCATGGCATGGGATTGTTGCTTATTTATATCGGATAAATTCATTCGCAAATTCGAAATAAAACCACATCGATTTCGATTTGCTTGATTGACTACGTTTTTTCTATCCTGACCCAACGAGTAGACATGCCAATTGCCACTGTTGATGTTCCGAGGCTCGATGGCACCCGTTGCCTGATCATGGGTGGCGGCGGATTTCTCGGTATCAACCTGGCCAACGCTCTGGCCCGTCAAGGCGCGGTCGTCCGGGCCTTCGGGCGCGCGCCGGCCGATCGGCGGGCGCTGGACGAGCGGGTCCATTGGAGCAGCGGATATTTCGAGGATCAAGCGGCCATCACCGAAGCCGCGCGGGGGCAGGAGATCGTGTTCCATCTCCTGAGCAGTTCGGTGCCGGGAAGCCCCGGGCAAAAGCCTGTTTCCGATCTCGAGACGAATGTGCTGGGCACGTTGCGCTTCCTGGATATCTGCAACGATGCCGCCGTCAGAAGGGTCGTCTTCGCCTCGTCTGGCGGTACCGTCTATGGCCCGGCCGACAGGCATCCGATCGCGGAAACCGCGCCGACCCATCCGATATCGGCCTATGGTGTCGGCAAGCTTGCGATCGAGAAATACCTCGCCCTGTATCACCACCTTTACGGGCTCGAATATCTCGCCTTGCGCATCGCCAACGCCTATGGCCCGCTGCAATCGGCTCTGAAGCGCCAAGGCGTCGTCGCCGCGATGCTCAGTCACGCGCTCGCCGGCAAGCCGCTCGAAATCTGGGGCACGGGCGAGATCGTGCGCGATTTCATTCATATCGACGACGTCGTCTCGGCCTTTCTCTGGGCCGCGACCTATGACGGGCCTCACCGCGTCATGAATGTTGGATCGGGGGCAGGGCTCAGCATCAATCAGGTGGCGAGCGATATCGAGGCCATCACCGGCACTGCCGGCCGGTCCAGGATCTATCGCGCCGGCCGAGCCGCGGACGTGCCCGTCAACATCCTCGAAATCTCGCTGATCACCCGGGAAACGCCTTGGAGACCCAGACGCGCCTGGCTTGATGGCCTGCGCAGCACTGCTGAATGGCTGGCGGCGAAAAAGCACGCGCCGCTGATGTGATCCGACGCATGATTTCGGGGGCGCCAGGGCAATCTCCGCACGCTTCTGCGTCCGTTCTACAGCGAGACGGGGCGGCCTTCGATCGATCGGGAGCTGATGATCCGGACGCTGCTCATCGGCCGACAGAGCGCGTTGTTCGAGACGACGATCCGGCGTTGCATCGCGGACGGGCTCGCCGGCGCAGCCGGCGGTCGTAGACGGACAGTCATCAGATTGGGATGCGAGGTCATGGCGATCGACCGCGATTTCCCCCTAGATGCCCATTGTTCTCAAGAGCCGAAGCGATTGCGGCGGCCCATGCGAAGGCATGGGCGCGACTGATCCAGAYGCCGAAAGCGGTGCTGTAGCCACGGCGAACCCTGAGCTGCCCCAAGCGCTAGAGCATCGGACCGGAAAGTGGAATCCGGTTTTCGGAAAATCCGATGCTTAAACAAAGAGCTAGATCGCCGCTCCTGCGTCCGAACGGACGCACGGCGATCTAGGATTGCAGTCGTTCCGGTGCATGTCGATCGGATGCGGCGGGACGGCGGGATGGACGACTGGCGCCGCCAGAAAGTGGTGCCGAAGCGGATGATGAAGCAACAGCGCGGCTGGCGAGGCAGGGACAGGCAATGACCGTGATCAGACATGTCGCGATCGCGCTCCTGGCGGTGCTGTCGGCGGGGGGCGGAGCGACCGCTGATCCCGCCGCGGGGGTGTCCGGAGAGGTTCCTGCCTCTGTTGCCCAGGCCATAGAGCGCCTCCGAGCCAAGCCGATCTTTGCCCATATGAGCTGGGGCATCCACCTCGCCGATCTCGCTACCGGCAAGACGTTGATCGATCAGGCTGGGAATAAGTCGCTGCTGCCAGCCTCGGTCATGAAGACCTACAGCGTTGCGACCGCCCTTGACCGCTATGGCGCCGACTACCGTTTCCGGACACCGGTCTACAGGCTCGGCAACCTCAAGGGCGACGTGCTCGACGGAGATCTCGTCCTCGTCGCGTCCGGTGATTTCAGTTTCGGGCTCCGCGAGCAGCCCAACGACAAGCTTGGCTTCAACAGCCTGCCGGAGGTCGACCACAACACCACCTCTACCGGCTTCCCGGGCGGCGCCTATGTCGGGAACAGCGATCCGCTCGCGGCGCTCGATGCCCTGGCCGCGCAGGTCAAGGCTGCGGGTATCCGCGAAATCACCGGCGATGTGATGATCGACGATCGTCTCTTCGAGACCTATCGGGGGTTCTCGTCCGGGCCGATCGCTCCGATCTGGGTCAACGAGAACGTCATCGACATCATGGTGACGCCGACGAAGCCCGGCGAGAAACCTAAGCTCGACTGGCGTCCCAAGAGCGCTGCCATCACCGTCGAGAACGACGTCACCACGGTTGCCGGCACGGCCGGGCCGCTTGAGGTGACGACACGGGGCGCCGGGGTGGTTCGGGTCAGCGGAAAGATCGCTTCGGACGGACCACCGATCCTGACGGTGTCCCAGATCGCCGATCCTGCCGCTTTCGCGCGCACGGTCTTCATCGAGGCGCTCATGCGGGCGGGGGTCAAGGTCGCCGCGCCTGCGCTCGGCCCCGCCAGGCCGCTGCCCGACGCGGGCGGCTATCGCGAAGCCAACCGGGTGGCGGAATATGTCTCGCCGCCGCTGTCCGAGTTCGTCAAGGTGATCCTGAAGGTGAGCTACAACCGCGGCGCCGACCTCATGGTCTGTCTTGCCGCGGTGAAGGCCGGAAGTCCCGATTGCGGCGATGGGCTGGCCGAGGTGCTGAAGCTGCTCGCCCGGCATGGCGTGTCGTCAACCGGAACCTATGTCTTCGACGGTGCCGGAAGCAGCCATAACAGCCGGACGACGCCGTCGGATCTCGCGACCTTCCTCAGGGACATCACGACCACGCCCTGGGGCAGCGCTTTTCATGATGGCATGGCCGTGCTCGGGGTCGACGGCTCGCAGGCACTGAACGGCGCGGGGTCGCCGGCGGCCGCGCATGTCCGGATCAAGGATGGCGACATGGTCGCCGGAAGTGCTGCCGGGCAACTTGTCGCGCTTGCCACCACCCAGACCGGATATATCGACGCCAGGAGCGGGCGCCGGCTTGTCTATAGCCTGATGGTCAACAACATCCCCTTCCCATCGCTGCAGGACTATTCCGCCGCCCGGGCCGATGTGGCGGCCGTCGTCGTCGCGATCCAGCAGGGCTATTGAAGTGACCGGAGATCGTCATGCCCACTGCAGCACGATCCCGCTCGTGCCTTTCTCTGGCCGCGGCGCTCATCCTCATCGCGGCCGACGCGTCGGTTGCCGAAGATTTCTCCGGCTCGGTTGCGATCGGCGCTGGCCGCAAGATCTATCTCGAATGCACTGGCGCCGGATCGCCGACGGTCGTGCTGATCTCGGGCAGGGGGAATGGCGCTGCCGACTGGAGCGAGACACTCGATCCCGCCGACCCGGCCCACCAGGCCGATTATGACGCCGTGGCCTGGGGGAAGGGCAATCTTCGCAGGGGCGGGTCGGCGGTCTTTCCGATGGTGTCCCGCTTCACCCGCGTCTGCGCCTATGACCGGCCAGGGGTGAGGCTCGACGGACCGGATCAGTCCACGCCAGTCGCCCAGCCGCATCCGGCCGACCAGGCGGCTGACGATCTCCATCGGCTGCTGACGGCAGCGGGCGAACCGCGCCCTTACGTGCTCGTGCCCCATTCCTACGGAGGTCTGATCGCCACGCTTTTTGCACGGACTTGGCCCGATGAGGTGAGCGGGCTCGTCATGGTCGACGCTGCGACACCCTGATGCGCGAGGTGGCAAGCCCGAAGCATGTGGCGAAATGGGACGCGCTCAACAGGCAGTCCGCGCCGGCGGCTCCCGAAGCGATCATGCTCCTCGATGCCTTCGCCAAGATCGAGGCTGCCCCTCGACTGCGGGAACTGACGGCCGTCGTGCTTGCCGGCGACAAGCCATGGCAACCGCCATCCTCCCCACCGGAGCGCGACCCGGTCGGCGGCGTCTCCTTCGCGGACTGGAGGGCATCGCAGACCTTGCTCGCAACGTCACTCAACGCCAGGCTCGTCGCGAACACGAATAGCGGCCACAACATCTATGCCTATTCTCCGCAACTCGTGATCGATGCGATCCGCGAGGTCGTGKAGGCCGCGCGGGCGGGCAATGCACGGATCGGGCCC
>NZ_JBFTRC010000195.1:0-11778 GCF_056399325.1 Allobosea sp. 01N443 | reverse complement strand
ATGCACGGATCGGGCCCTGAAGAGCCCGATCCGTGCATTGCCCGCCCGGCCTCATCGGCTCCGCCCGACATTGCGCGGGACCTGCAAGATCGCTTTGAATGCTGGCGCGCCTCGCAGGGGGGCTGGCGATCGCCCCCAGCATCTTGCTCGGCTTCGCATGGATGGGCCAGTTCGCCGGGGGGAGCATGCCGACTGGCCGCACGAGGTCGCTCGCTCTGGCCCTGCCGTGCGGCGGCCCGAGCTCCGGCTCAAAGCTCCAGTGCCGACTGCCCGTTCTTCTTGCGGGTGACGAAATGTGCGATCGCCTGGATGGAATCGAGGTTCCTGGGCAGGATTTCGCTATCCTCGACGGTAATCCCGAATGTGTGCTCGATGAAGCCGACAACCTCGAGCACCCCGGTCGAATCCATGATGCCATGCTCGAGGAGCGAGGCGCTGGCCTCCAGATCATCTGCATCGTCCAGGAAGAAATTTGCCGCCAGGAATGCGCGAATGGCCCCCGTGTAAATATCGCTTGTCTTCTCGATGATCATCATTGGCCTCGTGCTCAATTCAGAACCTGCTGTTTGGGCGGATGCGCCGCGATCGGACGGCGTGATCCAAAGCGCTGGGGAAGGAGTTGCGACCCCGCCCGAGACGGTCGGCCTTCGGCGGCGGCCAGAGGTCGTGCTGGCGCGGTCACGTCGGCAATCTCCGCTCGTGCAGGTGGGACGCGGCTGGCGAATAGCTCAGCGCCACGGCCTGCTCGATCAGGGGGCGGTTCGCCGAGAGATGGGGCTCCATGACGAGGTCGAGATGGCCGCCTGCGATCGGGATGACCTCCACGCCCGCCAGGGCGCTGTCCCAGCCGAGCTCCCTCGTCATTCCCTCCCGCTTGCAGCGGAACAGCGTGCCTGCCAGGGGCAGCTGCTGCTTCGGCTCGGCCAGCCACGCGAAGAAGGCGCGGGCCCGCAAGACCTCCTGCAGCTCCAGCTGGATTCTGAAGCAGGTCGCATTGAACTGCTCCTTGGTATAGCGGTCGAGCATCCCCGCCAGGCGCGCTTCGTGGCCCATCGCGGCCGTCCCCTTCGCAAGGGCGCGGCAGACCGCGGGTGCGCCGGCAGGGTTCTTCCCCATGCGTTCGTCTTGACGAAGAGGAAGAAAATCGCGATTCGAAGTGTAGTCAGAGACGTTTTGCCCGATGGAAACACCGGCGCGCTTTGCATCACTCCGGCTTTCTCGACCTGACGCCGGTGCTTGAAATGACTCCGAAACCATGGCCAGCCCCGCCTAAGGTTAGGGGCATTTATCGGATGCCACTAGAACCGCTTCATCATGCGTTTGAATGATAGCGGGTCTCGATCGAGGCTGCGGCCTGTGTCGGCGCACTTCGCGAGCCCGCGCAGAACGCGGTTAGACAGGTCTCTCCGACTTCTGTCCGGGGCCTATTCTGTAGAGCGCGATCAGATGGCCATCGAGGATTCCATCACTATTTGCATCGTGTTGGACGATCGCGCTCATGCCAATTCAGCGCAAAACGCCTTTGCGGAAAGGCGATGTAGAAGGAGCGGTGTCAGCTGTGACTGCCGTCGGACTCCCTTGCCAGAGCGTCTGGTTCCCGGCCGACCGCAGGGGCATCGGAACTTGCGATCTGGCCTCGGCGATGCGTCTAGAACCGGTAGTGCAGCCGCACGCATCCCTTGTCGACCGCCTGCGCGCTGATGAGCGTCGGGCTCGCCCGAAAGCCGGTGAGTGGAAAGAGCGGCCGGCCGCCACCGAGCATTTCCGGGATGACATAGATCTCGATCTCGTCGAGTGCGCCGCGCTCGAGGAAGGCCATCTGCAGCTGCCCGCCGCCCAGCATCCAGACGTCGCCGTCGTCCAGCCCGCGAAGTTCGTGGATCAGCGCATCGACGTCGCTGCGGACCTCCAGCGGACCCTTCGGATCGTCGATCGTCCGCGATGTGACGACGATGACGCGCTTGTCCCCATAGGCCCAGGCGGAAGCGTCTCCCGCTACGAAATCATAGGTGCTCCGCCCCATCACCACGGTGCGCATGCGCTTGAGGAAGCTGCGGTAGTCGTGCTCGCCGAGGTTCATGTCGTCGTATTTGAACAGCCAGTCGAGATTGTCGTCCTCGGTGGCGATCCGCCCATCGAGGCTGGCGGCGATATATCCCAGAATCCTGGCCATGGCGGCTTCTCCGTTGAATAATAAACGAACGTACGTTTATATATTACCATGGCAAGACGCAAAACGATCCCTGACGAGCAGGTTCTCGAGACACTTCTCGGGACGATGCTGGAGACGGGCCCCGACGGTCTCACCTTCGCCCGCGCCGCGAAGACCTGCGGCCTCTCCCCGGCGACGCTGGTGCAGCGCTACGGCAATCGCGAGGCCCTGGTTCAGGCTATTCTCCTGCACGCCTGGGACCGGCTCGACGCGGAGACCGAGGCGGCGGACGCTGAGGCACCGCCGACGCCTGAGGGCGCGATCGACCTTCTGATCCGGCTGATGCCGTCCGAAACCGCGGAACGCGACGCCACCAACGGCCTGCTGCTGCTGAGGGAAGACATCCGCAATCCCGCGCTGCGCAGCCGCGGCGCGGCCTGGGGCCGTCGCCTCGCCGAAATCCTCGGCCGCCGCCTCTCGAGCGACCGGACGCGGGGCGAACGCCTCGGGTGGCAGATGGCGAGCCTCTGGCAAGGCGCGCATACATGGTGGGCCTTCACGCGTGACGCGCCGGCGGAACAGGCGATCAGACGCGTGTTGGAGGAGTGGGTCAGAGGGGTGAGATGACCACCGGCCGCACCAGGGGAGGTCCCCGGACGCGGGCCGGCACCAAGTCTCCGCTCATGTCCTGGCTGTCGCCTCGTCCGAAGGATCAGCCCTGCGGCGGCTTCCAGCCGGCCGATGGGATGGTGTTGATCATCCAGGGCACGCCGAACTTGTCGACGAGCGAGCCGAAGCCGGGCGACCAGAAGGTCTCGCTGAACGGCATGACGGCCTTGCCGCCTTCCGACAATTGCTCGAACCAGCCCTTTGCCTTGGCATTGTCGTCGCTGTGCAGGGTGACGTCGAAGCCGTTCTTCGGCTTGTCGATATTGGGAGCCCATTTGACGTCCATGTCGGCGCCCATCAAGGCCTGGTCGCCGACCTCGAGCCAGCAATGCATCAGCCAGGTCTTGAACTTCTCGTCCGCGATCGGCATGCCCGGAGGCGCGTCGCCATAGGATATGGCGGCGGTGATCTTTCCGCCCAGGACCTTGGCGTAGAACTCGAACGCCTCGCGGCACTGGCCCTGGAAGCTCAGGCTGGTCACGATCTTCATGGTCGTCTCCTGTCTGATTGCAGCATTGACGCGCGCCCAGCTGTAATCCCGAGGAACGCGTCATGGCGGATGATGCGCAGCATCTGCGTCATCCCCATGGCGTCGCAGCGCAACATCTTCGGCGGGGCCGAGGCCGGCCCACCAATGTCCCGGCCGGAGCGGCCAATGTGGGAACCGACCGGCCGCGGGGTCTTCATCAGCCGGGCGGCTGGATGGCGGTGAAGACCGCCAGCTGATCCGCGAAGGCGCGCTGATAGGCGGGCCGGGCTTCGCCGCGGGCGACATAGGCTGAGAGGTTTGGACATTCCTCGAGGAGGCCCGAGCCGTGCAACCGGCGCAGCACCGTCACCATCATCAGGTCGCCGGCGCTGAACCCATCATCGAGCCAATCGGCCTCGCCAAGCCGCTGCGAAAGCTCGCCGAGCCGGACACGGACCCGATCCTCGAGGCCAGGCAGGCGCGCCTCGTACCAGGGCTTGTCGCGTTCCAGGAGCACCGCCATGCTGCGCTCGACGATCGGTGGCTCGACCGTGGCGAGCGCGGCGAACATCCATGCGATCGCGCCCGCACGGGCGTTCGCATCGGCGGGCAGCAGGCCCGGGTGACTCTCCGCGATATGGAGAACGATCGCTCCCGACTCGAACAGGACGAGATCGCCGTCTTGATAGGTCGGGATCTGCCCGAAGGGATGAAGCGCACGATGCGCGGGCTCCTTCATCGCGGGCAAGGAAAGCAGGCGAACGTCGTAGCGCTGCTCCACTTCTTCGAGCGCCCAGCGAACGCGCATGTCACGCGCCAGCCCTCTGCCGCGATCGGGGGAGCGTTCAAAGGCGGTGATGGTGATGGTCATTGCAAGGCTCCGGCTTGTTGGACGGTGCACCCCGCCCCACACTAAGTGTCGAGGGGCCGTTCGCTACCCCCGAATGGCGTCACCGCGCCGTATTTTCCGGCGGAATACTCCCGCCTAGGTTGCGGCGAGGGCGGTCGGCGGCTTCGTTGGCCACGATGCCCGAGCACCGACTCCGGCGGCTCCGCGATCGGCAATTGCGATGCTTGCGCTCCACGCGCCGAGCCCATTCCGGAACAAATCCCGCCCCGGCGGCTTCCTCCCCGACAGGAGGAAACCATGCAAAAGCCCCGCGAAAACCCTGCGCTGCTCGAGGACGAGCGCGCAACGCTCGCTCCGACCGAAAGTCCGATCGAGGCGGACCCGGCTACCACGGGCCGTCGCGTCAGCGACCGCACCAATATCCATGACGAAGGCAGCGATGCCAACGACACGCCGGACGGCTTGACGGAATCCGAAGAGGCCGTCCGGCAAGCAGCCGAAGATGTGCCGACGGGGGGCTCGCTGGCCGGCAGGACGGAGTCGGTGCCGGTCTTCGAACGTGCTGGGCTTCCCCCGAAACTGTGATGGCACCCACGATCTGATCGTCGGACGACCGGAGGCTCACCGTGGTCCTTCAGGCTCCAGGCTTGGCATGGCCTGGCGCCGTGAGGCAGGGCGCGGTCGAAGCCGGATCGCCCGCTAGCGCGAGCGCCGTTCGCCCATGCAGCAGCGCGCTATCAGCGACACACGCGCCGGCCGTTGATGATCGTACAGCCGCGGCGCGCCGGCGTGACGACCACGGCGCGCGGGGCAACCGGGCGTCGCACCGCGACCGCACCATTGGGCCCGGCACAACCAGCCCGGACGACCCCGCGTGCGCAAACCACGGCGCTGGCCTCTGTCGGGGCGAGGGCGGCGGCCAGAGCCAGGGCGCCCAAGCCGAAAATGGCATATTTCATGTCGTAGCCCCGTTTCGGAACTGGAGGGAGGACGGATCTCCGACGGCCGGCACGCAGCCTGCCCCGGAGGAAGTCGTCGAGAGAGTCAGAACTTGTAGAGCAGCCGCCCGACAACCTGGTTGGTGCTCAATTGCTGCTTGAAACCGACGATCCCGAGCCCGCCGACGCTAACCGGATAGGTGTAGGTATCCTCCTGGAATTGTGAGTACCGATACTCCAGGCCAGCGATCCAGTTGTTCGTGATGGCGTATTCGGCGCCGGCGCCGAGCGTCCAGCCAAGACGGGTGCTGTCGCCTGCGCCATAGGAGTAACCCGTGCCCGTCACCGTCGACTGGGCGTCGGCCAAGGCGAGGCCGCCGGTTGCGTAGATCATGAACCGGTCGAAGGCATAACCGACGCGTAGCCTGGCCGAGCCGGCCCAGTTGGTATGGGCGGTGATGAAATCGCCGGTCAGCGCGGTGAAGCGCTGCTTGCCGGTGATGAGGGCTGCGCCGTCGATCTCGCCACCGAGGACAAGTTGGCCGATCTGGTAGTTGTAGCCCGCCAGCAGACCGACCGTAGCGCCGTCCCTGTTCAGGCTCGGCAATGAAGCAACGGCGGCCCGACCGGCGATCACGGCGCCCGGCGTCAGTTCGGTTCTGGTCTGCGCCCAGCCGGCCTGGGCACCGACATAGAAACCGGTCCATGTGAAGGCAGGCGGCATGGGAATGGCAGGCTCGATCCGCCGCGACGGCAGGTCGGCAGCCTGCGCGGCGAACGRGAACAGTGCGAAAGCAAGTCCGGCACCGAATACTGTAGATGAGGTAGACATCGTCAACGCGCCCTTCGTGAATATCGGATCGATTGCATGCACCGGCCCGCAAATGGGTGCGGGCGATCAGCTTTCGTGGAGTTCGGGTCTATTCAGTTCAGATTCGACAGCGCTTTCAGTACATGAATGGTCCTGGCCCACCCCAGGGCCCGAAATCGAAGGCGTCCTGGTTCATCACCGCTGTCATCTGTTGCTCGTTGGCCAATTTCTGCGCGAAGACCATCTGGCGAAATTGGGCGTAAGCCGCCTGGCTGCCGAAGTAGACGCACTGGCAGACGATGGGATCGGCGTAGACGTAGACGATCTCAGCGTTCTTCGCCTGTTGAACGAACTTGTTGGGGGGCAGCYTTTTCATGGCCGCAAGGCGCTGCGGGGTGTTTGCGGGCTGTGGAACGAAGCCGGCGGCCGAGAGCAGATCTTCCTTCTGCTGCACGGCCTGGGGCGTGGACTGGCACCCGGCCAGGGCCAGCCCGAGCGAGACTGCAAGCGCAGCGACGACGCGCGATGTCATGACATTCTCCAGAGATAGGTTCGACTTAGGCGGCGTGTTGACGCCGGCACGCAGCGGCATTCGCCGCGCGCGTCGGAGGTCTGACCGGCGAAGGGAGGAGTTCGGGACTTAAAGCATCGGCCCGAAAAGTGGATTGCGGTTTTCGGGGCAAAGCCGATGCAAAGACAAAGGGTTAGATCATCGGACTGGATACGATATCCGGTCCAATGATCTAGTTGCCGACGGCGGAGCCGAGCAGATAATCCTTCTGCAATGCCTGGTCCGACGACGGATACAGTGTCTGGCATTCCGACCAGTAGAAGGTCTTGGGCTGCCGATTGGCGGGATCGGCACAGATTGCGGCAAGCTGTGCCTGCCGCGATTGCGACGACTGGCAGCCTGCCAGGATCAGTCCAATCGATATTGCGATCCCAGCCAGGATAGGCGTGTTCATGTCGTTCCCTGTCGATTGAGGGCCTGGAGATGTGCCAATGTCATCAAGGGGGGACGCTCCATTCAAGCGCCCGCCCGTTGCTGATCCGATCGCCCGCCAACAGGCGCCTATTTCATCTCGATTCCCAGCTTGGCGCGCTCATCCTTGAACACGACGGCAAGCGCCTCGATGATCTTCTTGCCGGGATTGGCCTTGCAGTACACGATGACCTCGTGCTCGACGACCTTGCCCTTCTTCAGGTCAAGGAAATGCTTCTTGGCGAGGCCGTTATACCAGCCGCTATACCAGGCCGAGAGCGCATCGGCGTCCTCCTGAAAGGTTCCGGCCAGCTGTGCGCAGGTCAGGGCCTGAACATCGATGAAGCCGTTGGCATCGACATAGCTGGTGAGCGGAACCTGGGCCGTCGCCGCAGACGAGGCTGCGCAGACGACCGATACCGCCATGGCGGCAAGAATTCTGGACATGATGATCTCCTATTTCGAAGTGTGTGGGGTGCGGACAGGTGCCACCGATTTCCCGGTGCAATGACTACTTCACCAGCTCGATCTCGCTCGGCTGCCAGGTCTTGGCGAAGAACGGCTCGAGCGGGCTGTAGAGGCGCAGGACCGTGAACCAGCCCTTGCCGGGCATGGTCTGGATCCAGTTGCCGCGCTTCACCCCGGCCGGCTGAGCCGGGCTGAAGTAGACAGTTGTCGAGCCGTCGGCGTTCGGTTCTGCGGCCGGCGACGGGTAGCTTTGGCTGCCAGCGCGCGGGAAGCGCTGCGGCGTGTCCAGCATCGACCGCGTCATGTTGTCGTAAACGGTGAACGACCAGAAGTTCGCCTCCGGGATACCCTTGGGCAGTGTCACCGTATAAGTCTTGGCTCCGTCGAGGTTTTGCTTGTTCGCATCCAGCATGGACCAAAGATAGGTCGAGCCGATGCCGGGCAGGCGCATCGCCATRCCGGGCGTGATGCCGGTCACGCCGTAGAAGAAGTTCGCGCGCGCATCCATCGTCCGATAGCCGGTCGGCGGGAAGGGCTTGACGCCCTCGGGCGTGATCAACGGAATGGGAGTCTCGAACTCGTAGCCGGTCTCGAACAGATAGTTCTGCCATGACGAGTTTGGATAGTAGAACCAGCTTGGATCGCGCGCACTCATGAGCAGGGTGCGGGAGGTCGCGTTGGCGAGCGCGAGCGCGTCGCTCATGATCTTCTTCATGCGCGCGTCGGGAGCGAAAGGCTTGCCTTTGACAATGCCGATGGCGGCGACCGGTCCCATCAATTCCGGATCGAGCGAGGTGGCCGGCTCCCGCTGCACGATCTCGTTGAGCATTTCGTAAAATGTCCAGTCGTTCGGCGGAATGGTGTTCATCACCTTGCCGCTGCCTTCGTGGAACACGGTCGGCGGCGGAGGCGTGACCCGACCGAGCCTGGCCTTGCCCGCCAGGAACTCGGCGACCGGAGTGCCGACGCCGCCCGGTTCGTAGGCGTAGACCTTGGTCGATTTCCGGATGCCTTCGACCACCGGCTTGGGATCGCCGTGGTTCTCCAGGAACGACCGGCCGAACCACACGATGGTGTTTGTGCGCGCGCGAGAGATGAAGAAGCCGCCCTCCGGCAGTTCACCCTTGTAGTCCGGCGGCACGATCAGGTACTTGCCGCCCTCTCCGCGATCGGGGCCAGGGACTCCGAGGTCGACGACCCAGCGGAACCAGGCGTCCTGCACCGCGCCGAGAAACTTGGGCGGCGTCTCGATCACCACGGGGCCCTTTGTCAGATCGAGCGAGCCCATGACATAGATCGTGTCGGCGTTGGCCGTCAGGAACAGCGACTTGGCGTCCATCAGCTGCGAGAAGACGAGCACCTCGTTGTCCTTCACGCCGATGTCGTGCATGCCCTTGCGCAGCGCGTGAATGCTGACGCCCCGCAGGTTGTCCATGAAGGCACGATAAGCGTAGGTGAAGTCGAGGTTGTCGTAGAGCTTCTCCGCCGTGGCCTTGCTTGGCACGCCGTCCTTGAATTCGAGCGGGCCGAGACGCGTTTCGGCCTTGTCCGGCGTGCTGAGCGACGGCGGTATCGGCGCCTGGGCGATAGCTGACCCTGCACCGGCGGCGAGCGTTGCGGCCAAGATGCCTGCAATTGCGGGAAGCTTACTCTGGCGGAGTTTCATGACGTATACCCGTCTTTGTCAGAACGATGAAGATGCAGTTCGTCCGTTCAGAAGGTCACACAACCGCATTGCTCACTGCGGTTGCGTCTTTTTCATCCCGGCATCCGTTGAGGATGCCGATGGCCGCCGCTGTGGCGGTCGGTCGTAGGGATACGGATGGCAGTGCGCCGCGCCGGGCGCGGCGCATGCGTTCTACGTCATGATACCCGCTTGATTCCCGGCGGCTGCCATGTCCCTGCGCCCGCCGGCAGGATCGAGGGCGGCGTCGGCTTTGGCCAATAGAGGCGCATCACGAGATAAATCTTGTCATCCGGCGCCGGAAGCCAATTGGCTTCCTTGTCGGSGCCGGGGCTGTCCTTCTGGAGGTACAGCGTCAGCGAGCCGTCCGCGTCCTTCTTCATCGCCGAAAGCATCGGAGAGTTGATGAGGTAGCGATTGATTGGGTTCTTCACCAGGAACTGGCTCTTGCCGTCATACATCGTCACGGACCAGAACGCGTTCACTGGCGGCAACTGGCCAGGTGCGAAGGTGATGGTGTATTTGTGCTTGCTGCCGTCGAGCGCCTCGCCGGCAGCATCCGTCCGGGTATAGGGGTACATGGCTTCGACGGCATCGTTGCCGAGAAGGCCGCCCTTGGCGGCGCCGGCCCGCATCAGCCAATCGCCGTTGAAGAAGGCCTCGTCGCCGAAGAACGCGCCGACATTCCAGCCGTTGATGTTCTTGTTTCCGCTGGCCAGCCATTTGTCGACCTTGTCGTCGCCCTGCTTCATGGCGATCAGGATTGCGGCCTTGTGTTCGAGCGAGAGATCCTTGAACGCGAAGGTCTTGCCGGGACCGATGCCGATCTTCGCAAGTTTTGCACGAACCGCCGTGTCGCGCGCCGTCTCGGGGATGAATTGCAGGGCCGCGTCGAGATACTCGAAGAAGTTGTCCTTGATCCCGGCCGTGGTGGCGGGAACGAAGGCGATGGTCGGCGCAGCCGCCGGGGCGGGCTGCTTGAGGAAGGCCGAAAGCGGGCGCGCCTTGTAGCCGGCCTGGACCTTTTCGACATTTGACATGTCGCCGGGGTTGAAGAGCTGGGTGCGGATCAGTGCGAGTGTGAACGGCGTCGTCGATCGGAAGACCTGTTTGATCCCGGCCGGCTTTTCGCCTTTCCAGTCGGGACCGACCACGAGATAGTCGCCGGGCTCCGTGCCCGTGGCGCGCGTGCCGATATAGCCGTAATTATAGGTGTTGCCGTCGATGAGCTGGACCGAGTAGTAGCGCTCCCTTTCGATCGCCGGCACCGAAACGACCATCGGCTCAGCGCGCAAATCCAGCCAGATGAACGAGTAAGGGGTGTCGCTGTTCGGCGTGATTACGGCCGTGTCCGCCGGGGTGGCGACGTGGTGCTGGTTTTCGATTTGGTTGAACGGTGCCTTGAACTGGCCGGAGTTCTTGTCAACGGCGAACTCTTGCATGACCGCATAGTTCATTACCAGCGGCAGGCCGTAGATGAAGCCTTCCTCGGCGATGTCCTTGGCCTCGAAGACATTGGGCCATTCGGGCTTGGACTGCGCAAAGACGGGGCTGGACCTCACTGTGGCGGCGGCGAATGCGGCCATCGCAGCAGAGCCAAGCAGATCGCGTTTCGTCAGCATGTGAGGAGCTTCCTTTTGGTTCGCAACGTGTGGTCAAGCGCGCGTAGGTCGCACGTTAACGCTACGCGACCTCGGCGATGATTGACAATGGAGGGATGACCGATCCTTGGAGCGGACATCGAATTCGACAGCCGAGGGTCAGTAGCAGGGCGGGTACGGATAATATCCGCAGGCCGGTCGATAGGCATACGGGGCGTAATACGCTGCGGCACCCAGCGCGCCGGCGGCAACCGCGCCCCTGTAATAGGCTCCTCGAAATGCGCTGCGTCGCGCCACGCCGGCGAAGGACAACGGCGTAAATGGCCGGCCGATCAGGTCGATGAAGATCGACGCAGGGCCGTCGCCGCCGGCAAGGTCTCCCTCCATCACGTCGACGTCGAATGTGACCTGGTCGCCTTCGAGTTTTGGTGTTTTCAGGACCACAACCGCGTCGCGAATACCCGAGCCATCCCTTGTGAAAGCTGACACGGTCGCGTTCGGCGGGTCCTTGTAGAAGCTGTCGGGGCTCTGGTTGCCCGGCAGCCACTCCTCAAGGACATGCGCCGTGAGTTCGTKACCAGCGGACCTCACCGGGCGGTCGGCGAAGACGATGGAGTTCGGCGACAGACCGCTCAGCACCAGCTTTCCGCCCTGCAAGGTGGCGCCGCGCGCGCTCAGGACAAATAAGGACGGCACGAGTTCGGGCTTCGCGGGCGTGCCGATCGCTTTCTGCAGCGGCACATGCGGGGGAACGGCCGGCGTCGCCTGAGCTGATGCAGAGTTGGACATCAATGTCAGGGCAGAAGCCGCGACAGCATGAAGAAAGAATAGGGCGATTGTATTTCGCGCGGTTTGCATGGCGCACTTCCTTCGTTTGAATTCGTTAGTGCGGTCTACTGGCTCTATTTCGGGAACAGGAACTGGAGCTGGGCTCGGAGTTGCCAATCGGCGGCTCCGCTGGGCTTTGCGACGTTGTAATAGGCTGCGAGCTGCGCATTGACCGGCTGATGGCCGATCTTGAACACCCGTCCGAAGCCCCCGCCGATCGGCACCGTCCAGCGGTCGCCATGGCCGGCCTCCCAGTCGGCGGTGATGATCGGGGACGAGGTCAGGTACCAGCCGCCGTGGAAATTGTAGTTCACGAAGGGCTGCAG